>NZ_JAYMZR010000144.1:0-12596 GCF_035828615.1 Streptomyces sp. H27-D2
CCTGGACCGGCTGCGAGCGCGACACGGCGACCCTGTCGGGCGGCGAGACCTTCTTCGCCTCGCTGTCCCTCGCGCTCGGCCTCGCTGACGTCGTCACCGACGAGGCGGGCGGCATGCAACTCGACACGCTCTTCATCGACGAGGGCTTCGGCAGCCTCGACGAGCAGACCCTCGACGAGGTCCTCGACGTGCTGGACTCGCTGCGCGAGCGGGACCGCACGGTCGGCATCGTCAGCCATGTCGCGGATCTGCGGCAGCGGATCCCGGCCCAGCTGCGGGTGGTCAAGGACCGGGCGGGCTCGTCCGTACGCCACTCCACGGCGGCGGACCCCGGCTGAGAGCGAACGGCGGCCGGGCCCGCCCGCTGCTTCCGCGGCGGGCCCGGCCACCGGCCGGTGCCTACTGGCTTATGGCCCGCCGGGAGAGCGGTGAGGAGTACACGACGCTGGTGGTCACCGACCCGAGCGCGCCGATGCGGCCCGCGACTTCCTCCAGGTGCCGCATCGAGCGCGCCGCGACCTTGAGCAGGAAGCAGTCGTCGCCCGTGACATGGTGCGCCTCCAGGACCTCGGGGGTGACGGCGAGCAGTTCGTGGAACGGCTTGTAGTTGCCGGTCGGGTAGCGCAGCCGTACGAACGCCAGCACCGGCAGCCCGAGCTTCTCCGGTTCGAGCACCGCGGTGTATCCGGAGATCACCCCGGCCTCCTCCAGGCGGCGGACCCGCTCGGTGACGGCGCTCGACGACATGCTGACGGTGCGCGCCAGCTCGGCGAAGCCCGCGCGGCCGTCGCTCTGCAGGGCGTCGAGGATGCGCCAGTCGGTGGCGTCAGGCGAATAACCGGTCATGGTCGATAAGTAGCAGGGAAAACCCCGGCAGATCAAGGGTTTTGCCGGGGAACCTCGCAGTGCCGAATCCGGTACCGGAGCGGTACCGTAGGTGGTATGCCAGCGCTCAACATCGAATACACCGAAGAGGAACTCGCCGCGGTGCGCGCCGCCGCGGCCGCCGACGGCAAGAGTGTGAAGGCGTATGTGCACGACCTGACCGTCAGGGAACAGCAGCGGCGGTTGTTCGTCCAGACCGCGGCCGCGTTCTGGAACGAGCACCGCGAGGAGTTCGACGCCGCCTTCCCCGACGAGGTGCCCCGCACCGACCGGCCGAGCGCGGCTGCCTGATGCCTCTGCAGATCGATCTGCCCTGGCTGCTGGGCATCCAGGAGCAGAAGCTGGACGAGGAGCCCGTCGTCCACGACTACACCGCGCTCGCCGCCGCCGTCGCCCGGCACGCCTTCGACGCCGCGAAGTTCGAGCACGAGCCCGACACAGCCTGGCGCGCCGCCGCGCTGATGGAGACCCTCGTGCGGCTCCAGCCGCTCCCCGGGCGCAACAGTCTGTACGCGTGCATGGTGGTGGTCGCCTATATGGCCGCCGCGGGCGAGGGCGTCGACGCTCCGTACGGCGCCATGGTCGACCTGGCCCGTGACATCAAGGACTACCAGGCTGATGTCTACGAGAGCGCCGACCGCATTCGCGGCTGGCGGATCTGACCGGCCGGCTGCGGGCCCGGTCCCGGTCACCGCGACACGCACCGGATAGTCGTCGGGGCCGGTCAGCTGGAACAGGGCCCGCGACCCGGGCAGCGCGCGGGTGCCGGGAGGCGCCCCCAGGCGATTGAGGACAGCTGTCCACCGGCCGGACCGGCCCAGGGGAACGCGGCTCAGCGCCGCCCCGTCGACTCCGGGGAGGCCGTCCCGGACAGCAAGCCCGAGATCCCCGCGGGAGGCGCGGACGCCAGCCGCGCGGTGACCACCAGCGTGCCGTCCTCGATCTGGTAATCCAGCGGTAGGTCCAGGCCGCGCATGGCGGAGATCATCCCGGTGTTGGACGACTGGGTGACGGCGTAGACGCTGTCGCAGCCCGCCTCGACGGCGAGCCTCACGAGCCGCCGCAGCAGCTCCGCGCCGATCCCGCGCCGCTGCCAGTCGTCCTCGACCAGCAGCGCGACCTCGGTCTCGTCGCCGTCCCAGAGCAGATGGCCGAGCGCGACCAGCTTCCCCGAGGTGGTCTGCACGGCCAGGGTGCGGCCGAAGCGCGGGCTGAGCAGGTGGCCGAGGTAGCGGTCGGCGTCCCGGACGGGGCCGTGGTAGCGCAGGCTCAGCGTCTGCGGCGAGCAGCGGTCGTGCATCTCGCGGGCGGCCTCCTGGTCGGCGGAGCCGGCCCGGCGCACGGTGATCTCGTTGCCCTCCGGCAGGGTCAGCACATCGCGGCGGTGCGGCACCCGGGGACCGAGCAGCCCGTCCAGCTCGACGAGCGCGCGGGCCCGCGCGAACTCGGTCGGGGTGAAGGGCAGATACGGCCGCTCGACGGTGATCGTGCCGCCGGAGGGGTCGCGCAGCCGGATCACCGTCTCCTCCAGCACACCGTCCGCCGGAACGCCGCTCTGGTCCCTGCGGTGTCCGCCGACCGAGACGGCGGGCAGCGAGTGGATGCTGCACCGGCCCAGCAGCTGACGCAGCGCCAACGGCAGCTCGGAGGTGTCCAGGGCGGTGCGGGTCGCGAGGCCCAGTACCCGGGTCGGGCCGTCCACCAGGTCGTGCGCGTCGGCCCGTTCGACCCAGGTGCTGCTGCCGCCGGCGGAGGCCGCCGCGCGGGTCAGCTCGGCGGGCAGCAGCCAGGCCGGGGCGCGCAGCAAAAACTCGTCCACGGTGCCGTCGGACAGCGGGTGGGTCTGCAGTGTGAGGATGTCCACCCGGTGCCGGGCGAGCGCCGCGCACACCGTCGCGAGGCTGCCCGGCTCGTCCCGTACGGTCGTCCGCATCCGCCACAGCGCCGTCTCGTCCGTCTCGCCCGCGGGGCTCCGCTCCAGGTCACAGGGGGCGACGGCGACGGGGACGATCGCTGCGGCGCGTGTATCGGTCGGCGGCGGAGCGTGTGTGTGATGGCGTGCCCACCAGGTGTGGAACCCGGTCGTCGCCAGCAGTAGGGCGGCCGAGGCGACCAGCAGGACCGGGCCGTCGGGGCCGTGCGCGATGGTGTTGGCGATCGCGTCCGCCACCGCCACGGCGGTGAACAGCGCGGCGAGTTCGACCAGATCACGCCGCCAGTGATGAGCCCGCTTGGAGCGCCGCGGTCGCCGGGAGTGCTTGTCCGGATTCATTTCAGTCATGACACCACCCTGCCGGAAGGGTGTTGCCTGATCACGAACGCTTTGTGACCGATGGGTTAAGACGTTTCTGGACAGCTACCGACCGTTTTTGGCCTTATGGGCGAGATCCTTGGCCGCCGCGCTGCGCAGGACTGTCCCGCAGCGCCGGGCATACGCGCGCTGGAAGACCGGGGCGAGCGGCCCGGCCGCCTTGGTGAACCACCGGGCGGGGCGGCTGAACGCGGTCACCGTCAGCACCACCGAACCGTCCGCGCGCAGCGCGACGACGAACGACTCCTCGCCGCTCTCGGGATGACCGGACAGCGCGCCGTAGCCGAACCCGATCCGGGTCCCGTCCTCGACCGTCCACACCACCCGGCACGGCGCGCGCAGCCGCAGCCGCCCGACGCCGAGACCGACGGTGACGCGCACGCCCGGCGCGGCGCGGGGCGCGCCGGCCTCGACCGACACGCCTACGGCCCGGTGCATCCGCCAGTCCAACAACGCCTCGCCCGCGGCGCGCAGCGTCCCGGGCCCGTGGCCGAGCAGGGTCCGCACCCGCAGATGGTGGTAGCCGGGCGGCAGCGCGGCGGTCCGGGAGAGGTCGGCGTCGCGGGTCGCGCCGACCTCGGCGTAATGGTGTCCAGCGGTGATCTCACCCATGGGCCGGCTCAACGCAGAGCTGCGAGAGCGTCCTCCATTCCGCGGCGGAAGGTCGGGTAGGCGTAGATCATGTGCCGCAGCCGCTCCACCGGGACCTCGGCCTGCACCGCCACGGCTAGGCCGTAGAGCACCTCGCCGCCCATCGGCCCGGCGGAGGTCGCGCCGACCAGCACCCCGCGGTCGGCGTCCTCGACGAGTTTGATGAAGCCCTGGTTGCCCGCCTTGTGGATCCAGCCGCGAGTGGAGGTCGGGACCTGCCCGACGCCGGTGCGCACCCGCAGGTTCCGCTCCCGCGCCTGCTGCTCCGTCAGCCCCACCGCGCCGATCTCCGGATCGGTGAAGGTGACTCGGGGGACCGCGCGGTAGTCGGCCTCCGGGCCCGGCTCGTTCAGCAGCGCGCGGGCCGCGATCTCCGCTTGGTACATCGCCATATGGGTGAACGCGCCGCGCCCGGTCACATCGCCGATCGCCCAGAGGCCCGGACCGGCCGACATCCGGCCGTCCACCTCCAGCGCCCTGGCGCCGGGGTCGAGGTCGACGGTGTCCATGCCCAGCTCGGACAGGTCGACCCGGCGCCCGGTCGCGACCAGCAGGCATTCGGCCGTCAGCTCCTCGCCGCCCTCCAGCCGGACGGTGAACCCGGCTCCGCTGTGGCTGACTTCGGCCGCCCGCGCCCCGGTCCGTACGGCCAGGCCCTCGGCGCTCAGCACCTCGGAGGCCAGCGCCGAGGACTCCGGCTCCTCCGGCGGACACTCGCCGCCCACCAGCTCGGCCTCCACACCGGCGACCCGCAGGCCCGCGTCGGCCATCCGCCCGGCCACATGCTCGCCGCCCGGCCCCAAGCCCACCACTACGACATCCACCTGCTCGGTCATCCCGCCGCACCCTTCCCGCTGCCGTTGGCGCCCACCACCTTGGCCGGTGGGGCCGCCCGGGGCCAGTCGACGGCCGATTCCGGTGACGCTTTCGTACCCGCTTTCGTACCCGCGCCGGCCGTCAGCCCGCACAGCAGCCGTCTCGCCCGGCTCACGGCCGGGACGAGCCCCGGCTCTCCGCCGGCGCGGCGAGCCCCGGTATCCGGCCCGAGGCGACCCCGCGAGCCGGTCGCCCTCCGCGGCGCCCAGCTCCGCCGCCGCGACGGCCGCCCGCCGGCACCGCTCCGGCCGCCGTATCACCGCGCGCTCCCGACGCGCTCCGACGCCGCGCCCCGGCGCAGCATCCGTACCGCGAGCGCGTGCTTGCACGGCCCGCGCCCGCCCCGGTACTGCGCCCACCACGGGCAGGTGCAGCTCAGGGGGCCGCTCGCGTGCCGCACCCGGTGCGCGTGGTCGCCGGAGGCGACCGACGCCATTTCGCCGTCCAGCGTCACCGCGCCCGTGTCGAGCAGCGCGCGGGCCGCCCGCAGCCGCGGGGTGTGCCGCTCGGCGCGCTCCGCGTCGTACGGCAGCTCCCGGTGGAAGTACGCGGCCTCCGCCGTGTCGTAGCCGACCCGGCCCGCGGTCGCCAGCCGGGTCAGGGCGGCCTGTGCGCGCCGCACGCTCAGCCCGGCCCGCTCCGCCAGCTCGGCGGGGTCGATGCGCGGCTCCCAGGCCAGCAGGACGGAGACCAACTCGGCGTCCTCCGCGGCCTCGTGGGTGCTCAGCGCCTCCAGCGCCCCGCCCTCGCCCGAGAAGCCGCGGCTCGTCTCGGGCGAGAGCATCAGCGTGAGCCGCATGCCCGGCATCGAGACCTCCCAGGCGCTCGCGACCGGGGCGGCCCGCGCGGCCACCGGCGGCCCGTAGACCCGCAGGCCCGTCACATGCCGCAGTACGCGTTGCAGGGCGGCCAGCCGCTCCGGTCCCGGCAGGCACACCGCGCCCGGCGCCGGCCGGGTGACGGGGCGCAGCGAACGGCCCGCCGGGGTCAGCCACTGGGCGCCGGGCGACGAGTCCCGGGCGTGGCCGCGCGGCAGCGAGCGCAGGAAGCCCAGCGCGTCGGCCCCGGTCAGCTCGGCCCGCAGGTCGAAGCCGGAAGCGATCACCTGGGTCTCGGCGAACCCCCGCAGCCAGTGGTCCGGCAGCGGCACCTTCTTCTCCAGCACCGGCCCGCCGAGGGGGGTGACGGCAGGCTCATCGGGACCGACCCGCAGACGCGTCGGGTCGCCCGCACCGATCCGGGACAGCGCCTCCCGCAGCGGGACGTTGACGTCCACATTCGTCGTGCCGTGGCCGATCTGGCCGCCGTCCAGCCCGGCGCGCAGCACGTCCAGCCGGGCGTGGACCCCGCGGCAGCCGGAGAACGACTCGAACCGCAGCCGGTCGCCGTTGCCGCTGACCACCGGGTCCAGCGAACGGCCCAGCAGCCGCTGGCCATAGCGGGCCGCCGCCACATCGGCGACCGACAGCAGACCGGCGGCGGCGGCCTGCGGAGAGGCCAGAAAGCCGGAGAAGAACGACGGGTGGGGCCGGGTCCCGCCGGCGGTGCTCCCGCCCGAGGTCTCCAGGGCCAACAGCTTCCCGTCCCGGGCGTTCCGGATTGCCGATGGGCGGAGATAGGCGAAGACCTGTACGGATCGCGTCATGATCGGAACGGTAGGTCCAGGCACTGACAACGGGCGGTGAGCGGGGGGAAGGAGACGGCCGGAGCGCCGCCCCTTCCCCCAGGTCAGCCCCCGTTCACTGCCCGACGCGCCCCGGTTGCAGCACCTTCGAGAACAGCACCGCGCCACCGTCCGCGCGCAGCCGTACCGTCAGCTCGCCGCTGCCCCCGTCGATCTCCACCTCGCCGTAGTACTGATTGCCGTCCGCCGGCGGAGTGTTGGCCTTCGCCGGCGCCTTCACGAAGGGCTGTTCGGGTCCGAAGGTGCCGTCCAGCTTGAGTGCCGGGTAGCCGCCCGCGTTGATCGGCCCCGACACGAACTCCCAGAACGGCGCGAAGTCCTTGAACGCGGCCCGCGACGGGTCGTAGTGCTGCGCCGAGGTGTAGTGCACGTCCGCTGTCAGCCACACCGTGCCCGTGACGCGCTGGTGCTTGATGTGCCGCAGCAGCTCGGCGATCTGCAGTTCACGGCCGAGCGGCGCTCCCGGATCGCCCTGCGCGACCGCTTCGAAGTTGGCCGCCCCGTCCGGGACGACCAGCCCCAGCGGCATATCGGAGGCGATCACCTTCCACACCGCCCGCGAGCGCTTCAACTCCCGCTTCAGCCAGGTCAGTTGCTCGGCACCGAGGATGCCCTGCCCGTCCGCCGTCTGCCGGCCCGGCGAATTGGCGTTGCGGTAGGTGCGCATGTCCAGCACGAACACGTCGAGCATCGGCCCGTGTCGCAGTACGCGGTACACCCGGCCGTCCTTGTCGGGGCGCAGCGTCGAGACGGGGAAGTACTCGCTCCACGCCCGCAGTGAGCGGGCCGCGAGGACGTCCGCGTTCTTCTCGGTGTAGCGGGCGTCGTTGAGGATCTGCCCCGGATACCAGTTGTTGTGCACCTCGTGGTCGTCCCACTGGACGATGGACGGCACCTGGGCGTTGAAGCGCCGCAGGTTCTCGTCGAGCAGGTTGTAGCGGAAGTTGCCGCGGAACTCGGCCAGCGTCTCGGCGACCTTCGACTTCTCCTCCGTGGTGACGTTGCGCCAGGTGCTGCCGTCGGGGAGGGCGACGGTGGGCAGGATGGGGCCGTCCGCGTAGATGTTGTCGCCGCTGCACAGGAAGAAGTCCGGGTCCAGCCGGCGCATCTCCTCGTAGACGCGATAGCCGCCCCGGTCCGGGTTGATGCCCCAGCCCTGCCCCGCGATATCGCCGGACCACAGGAAGCGCACGTCCTCGCGGCGCGCGGGCGCGGTGCGGAAGGTGCCGTACACCGGTTCGCCGGTCCGCCGCGGGTCGTCGGGGTCCGCGAGCAGCACTCGGTAGTGGATCTGCTCGCCGGGCGGCAGGCCGCGCAGCGAGGTGGTCCCGGTGAAGTCCGTGCCGGGGCCGAGCACCGGACCGTGCGTCCTGCGGACCTTGCGGAAGGACTCGGTCGCCGAGGTCTCCACGATCATCCGGGCGCGCCGGTCGGAGCGCACCCACACCAGCCCCGATGACGTGGTGACGTCCCCGACCTCGACGCCCCACCGGGCGGCGGGCCGTCCGGACAGCGCCTGCGCGGGCGCCGCCCCGAGGACGGACGGCAGGGCGAGCGCCGCCGAGAGGGCGATACCGCCCTGGAGTACCGCGCGTCTGACGGGCTCCGGGTTGGGCCGACTCATCGTGTTCAACTCGTCTCCTGTGGAAGGACGGATCACTGTGCCGTGCCACCTCTACCGGGTCGCCGTGCCGCGCACCGGAACGCCCAGTGAACAACTCGCGCACCGCGGAAGGAAGCCCGCCGCACCGTCGCCTTCGGGCCGGGCCCGTCCCGGCCGTACGCCCCGCCCGCCGGCCGGGCGCGGATGGCGGGCGGGAGGTCCGGCAGCGGGGTGCCCGGTCCCGGTCGCAGCCCACGCCCGGAGCACCGGCTTCGGCAGCTCGCGATGGAGCAGGTCGTCCTGATGGCCGAACCACCGCCGCCGGCCCGCGAGGACGCGGCCGGTACGGCGAACGCGGTGCCGGCCGGCTCAGCGGGCGGTGTCGAGGATGACCCGTGCGACCCTCGCCGGATCGTCGCTCATCGGCACATGCCCGCAGCCGGGCAGCCGTACGAGTCGCGCGTCCGGAATCGTGTGCTTGGCGCGGATGCCCTGGCGGCGCGGCAGCAGCCGGTCGCGGCTTCCCCAGGCGATCGTCACCGGCACGTCCGGTATGTCGTCGGTGAAGCGCACCCCGGCGCGGCCGACCGTGAGCGTCTGCGCGAAGCCGGTGGCCTCGCGCAGCGCCCGCGTCTCGTCCGCCACGGCCTGCGGCGAGCGCCGTCCGGGCCTGGCGTAGATGGAGCCGGTCAGGGCCATCCGGCCGACGGCGGTGCGGGCCAGCTGGGCGACCACCGGCTGGGGCAGCAGCTTCGCTCCGGCCCGCATCGCGCCGAGGACTCCGAACGCGTAGCGCCGCTCGCCCTCGGTCCAGAATCCGGCGGGGGAGAGCGCGGTCACCGACCGCACCAGCTTCTCCCGGCCGAGCTCCAGCGCGAGCAGTCCGCCGAGCGAATTCCCGGCCACATGCGGGCGGTCGACGCCCAGCGCCTTGAAGGTCGCGGCCAGCGCCCGCACCACGGAGGGCACGTCGTAGCCGATGCCGGCCGGCAGCGCGGGGGAGGCGCCGAAGCCGGGCAGGTCCAGCGCGATCACGTCGTACGAGGCGGCCAGGATGCCGAGCACCGGCTCCCACGCCTGCCAGTGGTGCCCGATGCCGTGCAGCAGGACGAGCGGCTCGCCCGCGCCGCGCCGTTCGTAGGCGACCCGGAGGGCGGGCAGCCCCTCGGGGGTGGCGTGGACGAAGGAGACCGGTGCGGTCACGGGAGACTCCAAGGGGTGCGGGGAGAGGTGTCGGCGCTCGTCGGTACTCGCCGGTAGTACTAGACACCATGTCAGCAACTCGACGCGGCGGGAAGGCCGCTCGTCGGTCCGCGGGACCCGCTTCGTACCGCGCCCGCGACGCCCGACGCGCCCTGCCGGTCCTGGACACGCGATACCGGCGGCTTGGGCCGGACCGTGCCGCAGAACACACCGCTTCGCCGGATCCCGCCTGGACAAGGCTCGGGGAGCGCGGTGGGATGGGTCGGTGGCCACCGATACCGCGACCGCAGTCTTCGAAGCGCACCGACCCGTCCTGACCGGCGTCGCCTACCGCATGCTCGGCCGCGTCGCCGACGCCGAGGACGTCGTCCAGGAGGCCTGGCTGCGCTGGTCGGGCGCCGACCGGGAGACCGTCCGCGAACCACGCGCCTACCTGGTGCGGATCACCACCCGGCTGGCCATCGACCGGCTCCGCCAGGTGCGGGCGCGGCGCGAGGCGTACGTGGGGCCCTGGCTGCCCGAGCCGATCGTCACCGACTTCGGCCCCACCGCCCCGGACACCGCGGAGCAGGCGCTGCTCGCCGAGTCCGTGACCCTGGCCGTGCTCGTCGTCCTGGAGTCGCTCTCGCCGCTGGAGCGCGCGGTGTTCGTGCTGCGGGAGGCCTTCGGCTACCCGCACGCGGAGATCGCCTCGATCCTCGACCGCAGCGAGTCGTCCGTGCGCCAGCTCGCGGGGCGGGCCCGGCGGCATGTCGACGAGGGCAGGCCGCGCTTCCCGGTGGACCCGGTCGAACAGCGCGATCTGACCGAGCGCTTCCTCGCCGCGGCCGCCGGCGGCGACCTGGACGGGCTGCTGGCGCTGCTGGCCCCCGACGTCCGGCTGGTCGGCGACAGCGGCGGCAAGGCGAAGGCGCCGCTGCGGGTCATCGAAACCGCGGACAAGGTCGGCCGCTTCCTCATCGGCGCGGCCAAGTCGCCCATTCCCGCTGCGGAGTTCGTGTTCGTGGAGCTCAACGGCGGGCCCGCGCTGCTGGTGCTCTCGGAGGGCCGCGCGGACGCGGTGTTCAGCATGGAGGTCGCCGACGGGAAGATCCAGTCGGTCTACGTCATACGCAACCCGGACAAGCTCGCGCGGCTGCCACTGCCCTGAGCGGTTCCCGGGGGCGGCCCCCGGCGCGAGCAGCATCCGGCGTGAACCCCGAGGCCGCCGGAGCTGCGCCGGCGCGACCCTCCCCTCGCTGTCTCCAGTGCCGCGACGGGGCGAAGCCTGCCGGGAGGGGCACTAGAGCCCGCCGGCCACCCGCAGCACCGCGCCCGTCGTGTACGAAGCGTCCGGCGACATCAGCCACGCCACCGCCGCCGCGACCTCGTCCGGCTCGCCCGGCCGCCGCATGGGCACCCGCTCGGGGTTGCGCCACGGCCGCTCCGGGTCGCCCATCGCGGCGTGGATCTCCGTGACGATCAACCCCGGCTGGACGGAGTTCACCCGGACCCCGTCCGGGGCCAACTCCTTGGCCAGGCCCAGCGTCAGCGCGTCGATGGCCGCCTTGCTGGCCGCGTAGTGCACGTACTCTCCGGGGCTGCCCAGCGTGGCGCCGCCCGAGGAGATGTTGACGATGGCGCCGCCCTGGCCGCCGTAGCGGGTCGACAGCTCCAGAGCCGCGCGGCGCGCGCACAGCAGCGCGCCCATCACGTTGACGTCCACGACCCGCCGCATCTCGGCGACCGGCGTCTCGGTGAAACGGCCCAGCGGACCGGTGATCCCGGCGTTGTTGACCAGCCCGGTGATCGGCCCCAGCGCCTCCTTCACCGTGTCGAAGAGGGCGTCGACCTGCTCCTCGACGCTGGTGTCCACCTGGACCGCCACCGCCTGCCCGCCCGCCGCCCGCACGCCGGCCGCCGATTTCTCCGCCGCGTCCCGGTCCCGCTCGTAGCCGATGCCGACGCGGTGCCCGGCGTGCCCGAGCCGTAGCGCGACGGCCGCGCCGATGCCCCGGCCGCCGCCCGTGACCACAGTGATCTCGCCCATGCGCTGTTCCTCCCCTGTACACCCCGTTGGATCGGTCGAAGCTACCGCACGTCACCGACGGGATCGAGGATTGGTCTTGACCAAGGGTGGGCTCCGTCCTATGGTCGCAGGGTTAGTGCAAGGACCTTTAATAAACAAGGGCGCATAAAAGCAGCCGGGACACGGCGATTGCGGAGGACAGGGTGGCGACCACGCAGCTGGACACGGTGCCGGAGCCGAAGTACTGGCATCTCAAGACAGTGCTCACGGACGCCCTCGACTCGGAGTTCTCGGTGGGCGAGATCCTGCCCAACGAGCGCGAGCTGGCGGCCCGGTTCGGCGTCGCCAGAGCCACCCTCCGGCAGGCCCTCGAACAGCTCGAACTCGAAGGCCGGCTGCAGCGCCGCCGGGGCGTCGGCACCACCGTGGCCCCGCCGCGGATGGGTGTCGCCGTCGGACCCGCGCAGCACACCTGGCCGGGCGAGGGCGACGACGCCTGGCAGCCCGTCGGCTGCTCCGACGCCACACCGCCGGCCGCCGTCGCCGCACTCCTGGAGACCGAGCCGGACGCACTGGTGCACACCGTGCGCCGCAGCCGGGTGACGCACGGCCAGCCGGTCGCCGCCGAGCTGCTGTACGTCCCGGCGGGCTCGGTGCCGGACCTCAGCGCCATCGACGTCCCGGCGGGCCCGGCCCGCGCCCGCTCCGTGCTGCGCGAGCTGCAGCGCCTCGAACTGACCGGCCAGGACCGGGCGGTGGAGCTCGGCTCCGCGCGCGCCGACGACGCCAAGCAGCTCGACCGGCTGCCCGGCGCTCCGGTGCTCGTCCTGACCACCCGCTACTTCGTGGGCGCCCGCACCGCCGCCGTCGCGGTGGCGACGTACCGCGCCGACACCTGCCGCCTCACCTTCGGCGACAGCGGCGGCATAGAGATCACCCACCAGGGCGAAGGCCGGCAGCGCCGCGCTTCCTGAGACCTGAGGCCGGCTCCGGACGCTCACCCGGGCGTCCGGGCTCCGGGCCACCGGTTCCCCTCTCCTCGGTGCCCGGTCTTCGGATGCCGGGCCGGTACGGGAGGACTGCGTAGCGGAGAGGCGCGTCGCAACGGCGTCAGCGGCGGGCCGTCACCGCGCCCTCGACCGCGAAGAGCTGCTCCTCCACATGGTCCAGCGCCAGCCGCAGCGCGCCCGTCGCGACGGCGGCCTCGCCCAGCAGCGACTGCGCGACCTGGGGCGGGCGTAGGCAGTACCGCGCCAACTCGTCCCGCAGCGGGTCCAGTACGCCGTCGAGTCCGGCGGCCCAGCCGCCGACCACCACCAGCTCCGGATCGAGCGCCAGCACCAGTGCCGCGACGTCGTGCACCAGCCGCTGGATG
>NZ_JAYMZR010000145.1:0-12428 GCF_035828615.1 Streptomyces sp. H27-D2
TCGGCAAGACCCGCACCTCACACCTCGCCCAGCTCGACCTGGCCGCATAAACGCCCACCCACTGCCGGTTTACACATTTCCCAACGGAGTCCTAAAGGCCCGGGGTTCCTCGCAAGATCATGCTGAAGTTCCCCCTCTGACCTGGACAGGTTGATACTGGGACGGATGGTCCCGGAGGAAGCAGTGCCAGGTAGTGCCTGCTACATCCACGACGAGAAGGCCGAACGAAAGCATCCCGTTACCCGCTTGTGCCGGGTTCTCGGTGTGAGCCGTGCCACCTACTACGCGTGGGTGGCCGCCCGGCCCGCATCCACTGAACGAGCAGGTTCTGAGGGCGAGTTGGTAGCGGAGATCCGCCGGATCCACGCCTCGTCCCGCGGCGCCTACGGGGCTCCGCGCGTGACGGCGACGCTGCGCCGTGCTGCGGATCAACCGGAAGCGGGTCGAGCGGCTGATGCGCGGACACGATATCCGGGGCATTACCCGGCGCAAGCGCCGCAACCTCACGAAGGCCGACGCCAGGGCGGCCCCCTCTGCGGACCTCATCGGCCGCGACTTCACCGCCGACAGGCCCGGCATCAAGCTCGTCGGCGATATCACGTACCTGCCGACTCTGGCGGGCTGGTGGTATCTCGCGACGGTCATCGACCTGGCCACGCGTGAAATCGTCGGATATGCGATGGCCGATCACCACCGGGCCGGGCTGGTTGTCGACGCGCTGAAGATGGCAGCCGGCCGCGGGGACCTCGTTCAGGACTGCGTCTTCCATTCGGACCGTGGCAGCGAGGACGGATTCAAGGAGTCGTCGCAACACCTTGATCGTGGAGGTGTTGGATGGGGCCGTCTGCGGGGTGGACGACGACGGTTACCGGGCGTCCGGCGATGCGTTCGCCGGGGCGGCCTCCGGTCCGCCGGGACGTGGAGCGGGCGTTCTGGGTCAAGATTGCCGAGGGGCTGACCAGCGAGGACGCGGCGACCACCGTCTGGGAGAGCCACGAGGCCGCCCGGGCTGACGTCTTCCGCTTCATCGAGGTCGAATACAACCGCACCCGACTGCGCAAGCACCCCGAGTACGGCTACGTCACCCCGATCGAGACCCGGGCGTTGACATCCCGCGATCTCACCCCCGCAGCGTAAGCATTCGCTGTCCAAGATCAGGGGGGAACTTCAACTCCCGCCGCCACCCCTCCACGACCACCTCGTACGACCCTGCGACCGGCACGCTCAGCCGGACCGGCCACCACACCGGGCCACCGCACGCCCGGCGCAGCAGAACGCGCCCGTCGCAGGACAGAACGACGGCCAGAGCGACGTGGCGCAACCGCGGAAGAGGGATGCTCATCACCTCAGCGTCGGCCACAAGCCATCAGAGCGCGCCCTGCCCTCAACCAGACCGGTGAAGGCTTGAGTGAACGTCAGCACGCTGAGGCTGTTCTGCGGTCCGGCCGGGGAATCAGGCTCACCCGCAGGTCTACGCCCGAACGTTTCCGAATGCGATGAAGCGCGTTTTAAGCCCGCTCACGAGACGGCCGCTGAACTGCGGCGATGAGGTTCTCCACAAGCCCCCGCCGGCACCACGACCATGCCGGATGTTGCGGCCGTCTCCTAGCAGGTCGGCGGCCCTTGACCGAGCCGGGCCCGGTCCGCGAGCGCCGTGAGAATGCGCTGGTAGTCCAAACCCGTCTGCGGCGCAAGATGCTGTGCGAACCCGCCGATCCGGTGGTGGCCTGACCCGGTCCGGCACGGTCCGGATGTCGTCAGCTCCCGGTCCGGTCCAGGAGTCGGCGGGCGGTGGCTGCGGACTCCTGCGAGACAGAGATCCTGATTCCGTCGAAACCGGGTCCGCGGGTCGCGTCCAGGGCCATCCTGGACGTAGTCCCGTCCGCGGTCGACGACGGATCGAGCGGACTGCCGGGCAGGCCGTCGACCATGAACACATCGCGGTGCGGCTGCAGGTGTGCGGCGAGGGCCCACAGCACCTGTTCGTCCCGCGTCACGTCCACGTCCTGGTCCACCGCCACCACGGTCTTGAGATACGGGTCCCACCCCAGCAGACCCATCATGATCTGCCGGGCCTGGCCTGGGCGGCTTCGGCCCAGGGCCACGTACGCGTGGAAGTGCGTGCCGGACGTCGGATAGTGCAACGCCGTCACCTCGGGGAAGCGCTCCATCAGTTTCTGCGCCATTTCCGATTCGCGCGGTACCCGTGCCAGGTTGAGGTGCTCGGCGGTGTTGCCGCCGACCACATCGAGCAGCAGTGCGCCCCGGCGGCGCAGCACCGTCTGCACGACCAGCACATTGTTGGTGGAGCGGTCCGAGGAGTAGCCGGAGAACTCCCCGAAGGGACCCTCCGGCGCGTGCCGTTCCGGGTCGATGACCCCTTCCAGGACGATCTCGGCGCTCGCCGGTACCCGGATGCCGTACCGGGGTGTGCGCACGACCCGCAGGGGTGCGCCGAACAGGCCACCCGCGATGGTCCGTTCGTCGGTGTCCGCGCCGACTCGGGCGGAGGCCGCGAGCATGAACAGCGGATGCCCGCCGATGATCATCGCCACCGGCAGGGTCTCGCCGCGCTCCTGCGCCAGGGCCAGTAGCTGCCACAGGTGGCCGCGGGAGTGCAGGCTGGTGGCGAGTTCGGTGCGGCTGTGCACCATCGAGCGGTGGTAGCTGAGGTTGCCCGCCCGGCCCTTGGCGTGGGCGGGGGCTTCGGTGGCGATGATGCCGCTGGTCACGTACGGGGCCCGGTCGGAGGCGAAGTGCTGGATGAGGGGCAGGGTGGTGAGGTCCACCGCGTCCCCTTCCGCCGCCGACTCCAGTACCGGCCCGCCGGGTACCTCGACCGGTTCGGTGCGGCGGGCGGCACCCGCCTGGTAGGCGCGGTGCAGTCCGGCCGGACCGGTGTCCAGCAGCCGGGCGATGCGGCGGCGGGAGGCGAAGACGTTGGTGACGAGGGTGGTGTCCAGGCCGGCGACATCGCGGCACACCAGCAGTTCGTCGCGGCCACGCGCGGCCAGCTCCATCGCGAGGGCCGCGACGTCCTCCCCGGCGATCTTCTCGTCGATGGTGAGGATGTCCCCGGGGTACCGGGCCGTGTAGTCGGCGAGGAAGACCCGCAGGTCCTGGGAGTCATTGGGCACAGCAGGCCGCCTCGTGGTGCGCCTGCGCGAACAGCTCTCCCCATTGGGGCGCGTGCAGTCTCAGTCCCAGCAGGGCCAGGCCGGTCTTTACCGCCACCCGCGCTCCGTCGAACACCGGCTTGCCCAGTTCCCGTTCGACGAGGGCAGCGACCGGCGCGACCGGTAGTTCGGTACCCGTCACCACCAGGCAGTCCGCGTCGTGCGGGTCGGCCTCGCGCAGCATCCGGCGCAGTTGTCCGACCGGTAGTTCCGCGGCCTCGCGGGGGGTCGCCAGGCCCAGTGCGGTGGTCGAGGTGACCTTGAATCCCTCGCCCAGGAAGGTGTCCGCGAGCCGTCCCACGAGCTGCGGTGAGCCGGGCGTGACCAGGGCGACCGAGGTCAGGCCGCGGTGGGCGAGCAGCTCGAGGGTGCCGAGGGTGACGGTGGAGGCCCGGACGCCGGTGGTTTCCTCGATCCGGCGGGCCGCCGCCCTCGCGTGCGCCGCTCCGTGCAGGTCGGCGGAGCTGCCGTTCCACACCACCGCGTCCGCTCCGGCGTGCGCCAGCAAGTATGCGGCGCGGGTGAGTTCGGCGGACTGTGAGGGGGCCAGCGCCGGTCCGTAGAGGTATTCGGGGAGCGCGGCGCGGGCGACGGGGTGGGCGGTCTCGACGCCGAGCGGTGAGCAGATCTGCGTCATCCAGCGCTCGGTGCCGCAACTGGTGGAGGGGACGAGGTGGCCGATGCGCTGCTGCATGGTGCGGCATCCACTTCTGAGTACGGACTGGCGGGGTGTACGAGGACGGGGCAGGGCAGGGACGGGGGCCGGCACCGGTGACGGCGGGCCGGCCCCGGACCTCAGCTGCGGTTGCCGCTGTACGCGTCCAGCGACGCGTAGGTGTCGGTCAGCCGCAGCTGTGCCTCTTCCTGGTTGCGCGGCGGGGGCGTGGGCTTGAGGCCCAGCAGCTTCGCCATGTTGTTCCCGAGGTACCCCTCCAGGTGCTCCTCGCTGAGGTTCATGCCCTGCGGCGGCGGGCCGCACAGCACCTCCAGTTCCCGGGCCCACATGCCGGGTTCGTTCGGCGGGGAGTCGGTGCCGAAGAGCAGCTGGTGCTTCTCCATCTGCTGGGCGAATTCCACGATCCGGGACTGGAGCAGCCAGCCCGACTCGCCGTACACATTGGGCGAGTCGAGGATCATGTAGAGCGCCTCGAAGCAGTACACGCCGCCGGTCTGCACCCCGAAGTGCCCCAGGATGAAGTTGACGTCCTTGAACTCGCGGATGATCGGGTAGAACTGCGTCGGGATCGAGTACGGCCCGTCGCCGGTGTGGATCAGGACGACGATGCCCAGCTCGGCGCAGACCCGCAGGACCGGCCGCAGCCAGTCCAGTGCCCGGTCGGGACGGTAGGCGTGCATGTTGGCGTGCAGTTTGAGCATCTTGAAGCCGTGTTCCTTGACATGGAACTCCAACTCCTTGGCGCCGTTCTCCGGCCCGAAGCGCGGGTTGTACATGAAGTTGCCGATGAAGCGGTCCGGGTACTGCTGGACCAATTGCGTGATGTACGCCATGTAGTCGCGGATGCCTTCACGGCCACCGCGCATTCCGTCCTGCCAGACGCTGTTGCCGGGCGGGGGCATGATGCAGCCGTAGTCGATCCGCCGCGGCTTCCCGTTGATCATGTAGGGGCCGTCCATCATGGCGATGGTGCGTTCGCCGGTGAACGGATCGCCGTCATGTCTCCATGCCTGGTCCACGATGTTCGTGGGGTGCATATGGGTGTCGATGATCAAGGTGCTGTTCCTTCCCAGGTTCTGGTCGTACGTGCTTTGACCGTGCAGAACCGTCGGGGGACCCGGGGGCGGGCCCGCATCACCTCCCTTCCGTGAAGTCGATGAAGTCGATGAAGTCGTCGGGGCGTACCGGCACCCTGGCGAGCTCCAGCCCGGTCGCGTCGCGCAGGGCGTTGGCGATGGCCGGCGTGGAGGACAGGGTCGGGGGCTCGCCCACCCCGTTCAGGCCGTACGGCGAGTCGGGGTGCGGCAGCTCCAGCAGGTCGATGGGGACCGGCGGCATGTCGGCGATGGTCGGGATGAGGTAGTCGGTGAAGGAGGGGTTGAGCACCCGGCCGTCCTTCACGCGCAGTTCTTCCATGAGCGCCAGGCCGAGCCCCTGTGCGCTGCCGCCCTCGATCTGGCCCTGTACGGCGAGGGGATTCATCGCTTTGCCGACATCCTGCGCGGTGGCGAGCTCGACCACTTTGACCAGGCCCAGCTCGGTGTCGACATCCACCACGGCCCGGTGCCCGGCGAAGGCGAAGGCGATGTGCGCGTCGCCCTGTCCGTTCTCGGGGTCGACCGGAAAGGTCCGGCGGTGCGTGTACTCGTGCTCCGCCTCGACCGGTCCCGCCGCGAGGAGCTGGGCCAGGGGCCCGTCGCCGCGCTCGGCCAGCTTGTCCAGTACGGCCCGGCAGGCGCCCTTGACCGCGCCGCCGCTCATCCAGGTGATACGGGAGGCCGAGGACGAGCCGGCGTCGCCGACCGTGGTGTCGGCGGGCAGGACGACGACCTGCCCGATGCCCAGTTCGCTGCGGGCTATCTGGGCCTGGACGGTCACGATGCCCTGGCCGCATTCGGCCGCCGCCGTACGTATCTCGGCGACTGGCTCACCGTTCGCCAGCGACAGCCGTACCCGGGCCACCGACCGGTCGTCCACCCCGCCGGAGAAGCCGATGGCCTTCACCCCGATCGCGTAGCCCACCCCGCGCTTGATGCCCTCGCCGCGGGTGGTGTTGCCCAGCCCGCCGGGCAGCGCCGTCCAGGTGCCGTCGGACACGGGCGGCATCGGGCGGTCGCGCAGGCGCCGCAGCAGCTCGGCCGCCGGGGCCGGGCCGTCCACGGTCTGTCCGGTGGGCAGGACCGTGCCGGTCGTCATCGCGTTGCGGATGCGCAGCTCGACGGGATCGAGGTCCAGGGCGCGGGCCAGCTTGTCGAGGTTGGACTCCACGCCGTAGCAGGACTGCACCGCTCCGAAGCCGCGCATCGCCCCGCACGGCGGGTTGTTGGTGTAGACGGAGAATCCGTCGATCCGGGCGTGCGGCACTTCGTACGCGCCCGCCGCGAAGTACGAGCCGTTGGCGATAACGATCTGGGAGGTGGAGGTGTAGGCACCGCCGTCCAGCAGCAGCCGCGCTTTGACGTAGACAAGCCTGCCGTCGCGGGTCGCGCCGTGTTCGAACCACATCCGGGCCGGGTGGCGGTGCACATGGCCGAAGAAGGACTCGTGCCGGTTGTAGCTCATCTTCACCGGGCGTCCGGTGTGCAGCGCGAGCATCGCGGCGTGGATCTGCACCGACACGTCCTCGCGTCCGCCGAACGCGCCGCCGACACCCGAGAGCGTCAGCCGGACCTTGTCTAGGGGCAGCCCGAGGGTGGAGGCCATCTGGCGCTGGTCGTCGTGGATCCACTGGGTGGACACGAACATGTCCACCCCGCCGTCCGGCGCGGGGACGGCCAGCCCCGACTCCGGCCCGAGGAAGGCCTGGTCCTGCATGCCGACCTCGTATACCCCGGAGACGACGACCTCGGCGAGCCGCTGCGCCTCGTCCATGTCCCCGTGCCGGATGCGGATATGACGTACGACGTTTCCGCCCTTCCGGCCCTGGTGGACCAGTGGCCCCTCACCGCGGACCGCCGCCTCGGGATCGGTGACGGCCGGCAGCTCCTGGTACTCCACCTCGATCAGGCGCAGCGCCCGGCGGGCGGTCTCGGGGTGGTCCGCGGCTACCAGGGCCACCGGCTCGCCCTGGTAGCGCACCCGGTCGGCGGCCAGCACGGGCTGGTCGGCGACCTTCATTCCGTAGAGCGGGTTTCCGGGGACGTCCTTGTGGGTGAGCACCGCGATCACGCCCGGCAGCCGCCGGGCGCGCCCGGCGTCCAGGCGGACGATCCGGGCCGACGGGTGCAGGCTGCGCAGGGTCGCGCCCCACACCATCGCGTCCCAGCGCAGGTCGGACGAGTAGGCGAAGGCGCCTTTCACCTTCAACCTGGCGTCCGGCCGCTGGACGCTCTCGCCGACCCCTCCCGGGGCGGCGGCCTTCGCGGCCTCCCGGCGGACGCCGGTCGCGGTGCTCACGATCGTTCACTTCCCTTCTCCGTGTGCTCGCGCGGCGGTCTGGTGCTCTGGTGGTGCCGGGTCTATGGGACCGGGCGGACTCCCGCTTCCGGGCCGTCCGGCGCGGGGCCGGTGGCCACCGCCTGCGACAGCCTGATCCGCAGCCTCCTGATGTGCTCGCGAGCGGCCTGTTCGGCAGCGTCGGGGTCACCAGCCGTCATCGCCTCGAAGATCCGGCGGTGCTCCGCGACGGCGAGCCGGGGAGCGTCGGGGCTTCGCCACAGTGAGTGCAACGCGAGGTGGGCCTTGCCCTGGATGGTGTCGAGGGCGACGGTGAGGTGGGAGTTCCCGGCGACCTCGCGGATCAGGCGGTGGTACGCCATGTCCATCTCGATGTGCGCCTTCTCGTTCTCTCCGGAGGCCACCACCTGCTCATGCTGTTCCAGGAGCGTGCGGAACTCCGCGACCTTGGTGGCGTCGAGCTGCTCGGTGGCGAGCCGGGCGGCCAGCCCCTCCATGACCTCGCGGACCACGTACAGCTGTCGTACGTCCTCCACGTCGATGGTGCTGACCACCGCGCCGCGGTGCGGCACATGGGTGGCGAGACCGTCGTGGATGAGGCGCTGGACCGCTTCCCGGACCGGGCTGCGACTGATGCCCAGCTGGGTGGCGAGGGCCGGGACGGAGAGGGCGTCTCCCGGGCGGAGCCGGTTGGCGAGCACGGCCGCCTTCAACTCCTCGTACGCCCGTTCCGCCAGCAGGCTTCCCACCGCTACCGGATTCACCGACCTGTTCGTCGACATTCCCCAACTCACTTTCCCGGCACCCCGTTTCACGGAGCGTCCTTCGCGTGGACTTCATGTTGCATGTAATGTGCGGAAGGGTCAACGGGTTGCACAGTCCTCTTCGCCGAACCGGGCAGCCGGAGGTGATGGAAGAAGAGGTTGAGCAGCAGGGCGCTGAGGGTGCCGAGGATGATGCCGCTCTCGAACAGCGCATGCAGTTGCCGGCCGGGCATCCGCTCCGCGAACTGCGGGAACGCGCTCGGCAGGAAGCCGATCCCGATGCTCACGGCGACCAGGGTCGTATTGCGCTGGTCGGTCAGGTCCGCCTGGGAGAGGATCTGCACACCGACCACCGCGATCGTGCTGAACAGCACGATCGTCGCGCCGCCCAGCACCGAGGGCGGCATCGCGGCGACCACCGCGCCAACCTTCGGCACCAGGCCCAGGAACATCATGATCACGCCCGCCGCGGCGACAATCCACCGGCTCTTCACCCGCGTCAGCCGGATCAGTCCGATGTTCTGCGAATAGACCGTGCTGGGAAACGAGTTGAGCGCCCCGGCGACCGCGGTAGCCAGGCCGTCGGCCCGCAGCGCCCGGGTGATCTGCTTCCCGTCCACCTCCCGGCCCACGATCTCGCCGATCGCGAAGAACTGCCCGATACTCTCCACTGCGATGATCACCATCACCATGAAGACCGACAGCACCGCCACGACCCCGAAATGGGGTGCGCCGTAGTGCAGCGGCGCCGTCATGCCCAGCCAGGAGGCGTCCGCGATGCCCGAGAAATCGCTGCGGCCCGCGAGCGCGGCGACGGCTGTTCCCACCGCCAGGCCCACCAGCACCGCCACCGTGGCGAAGAAGCCGCGCGAGAATTTGGAGAGCAGCAAGATGACCGCCAACGTCACTGCTGCCATGCCGAGTTGAGCCGGTTCACCGAAGGACTTCGCGGCCGGGTCACCGCCGCCCACCTGCCGCGCCGCGACCGACAGCAGCGTGATCCCGACGATCGTCACGATGGTGCCCGTCACGAGCGGCGGGAAGAAGCGCACCAGTTTGCTGAAGACCGGCGCGATGACGAACAGCGCCAGCCCGGCGGCGATCACCGCCCCGAAGACCGTGGGCAGCCCGGCCTTCGCGCCTCCCGCCGCCAGGCCGACCGATACGAGCGACGGCACCGCGGTCGTCGACGTGCCCTGCACCACCGGAAGCCTGATCCCGATCCCGGGCAGCCCCACCGACTGCAGGAGGGTGGCGATTCCGCAGGTCAGCAGTGAGGCGTTGACCAACATGCCGATGTCCGCACCGGACATCCCGATTCCCTGTGCCACCAGCAGCGGCATCACCACCGCACCGGCATAGAACGCGAGCACGTGCTGAAGCCCGTAGACGGCCATCCGCCACAGCGCGGGCACCTCTTCGACGGGGTCGCGCTGGTCACTGCGGTCCTGGGTTCTTCGGCCGGGCCCGACTTGTTCGCTGGACATGTGCGTTCTCCTCTCCCGCCCCGGGGCGGGGATCCTTGTGCGCGCACGTACGGGGGCCGCGGGACGGGCAGCCGGGAGGAGCGGACTTCCGGTGGTGCGTTCAGTGGCGCCAGGAGCTGCGCAGCGGGCCGATGCCGGCCCGCTGCACGAGGCGCTGCGCCCGTTCCTGGGCCTCGGCGAGCAGCGCTTCCTCATCGACGAAGAGACAGCGGCCGTCCTCGAAGACGACCCGACCGTCGACGATCGTCATATCGACGTCCGAGCCGCGCGCGGAGTAGACAACGGTGGCGACGGTCCGGTGCAGCGGCGTCAGATGCGGCCGGTCGAGGGCGACGACGGCCAGGTCGGCCGGCGCCCCGGGGCGGATCTCCCCCCCGCCCGTACCGGCGTACCGTCCGCCCTCACGAGTGGCGAGTTCCAGCGCCTCCTCGCAGCGCACGGCTGCCGGGTCCAGGGTGTGCAGCCGCTGGCCGAACAGAGTCTGTTTCATCACCTCGAACATGTCCTGCCGGTGGCCGGCGCTGGGCCCGTCGGTGCCGAGCGCGACCACCGCACCGGCTTCGCGCAGCTCGCGCAGCCGCATCACACCGGACGCCAGGTAGGCGTTGGAGGCCGGGTTGTGGGCGACGCCCGCCCCATGACCGCCGATCAGTTTGATCTCCGCCTCGTCCAGCCAGACGGCGTGCGCGAGGGTGGCCCGCGCATCCAGCAGTCCTTCGCGGGCCAGCCATTCCACGGGCCGGATGCCGTACGCCTCCAGGTAGTCCGCCGGGTCCTTGGCGCCCTCCGAGCAGTGCGTGTGCCAGTGGGTCCCGAACTCGGCGGCCAACCCCGCCGCGCCCCGGACCAGGTCCTGGTCGACGTACGAAAGATTCAGCGGGGCGGGCCAAATCTGGACCGTGGAGGAGCGGGGGCGCAGCCGCATGCATTCGCGCGTCAGCTCCAGTTCTTCCGCCACGGAATAGCGGAAGAGCGCGTCGGGCAGGCCCCGAGCGGCGGCGATACGCGTCTTGTGGCCGACCATCCCGCGCGCGACAGCCCCCCGTAGACCGGCCGTCTCGACCGCGTGCGCCACGGCGAGCACGGTGTCCGGGTCGGTCGGCGCGTAGTGGTTGTCAATGACCGTGGTGATCCCGGAGCGCAGCGCTTCCACCGCGCCGAGCGTGGCCGCGACGCGGGCGTCCTCGGGGTCGACCGCGATGGAGTACGGCCACATGAACTCGCAGAGCCAGGGCAGGATCGACAGTCCTTCGCCGAGTCCGCGGGCCAGGGACTGGAACAGGTGGGTGTGGCCGTCGGTGAATCCGGGCAGCACCGCCCGGCCCCGGCAGTCGACCGTGCGGGCCGCCTGCCACTGGGAGTTGATCTCGGCGGCAGGCCCCACGGCGATGATCCGGTTGCCGGTGATCGCCACCGATCCCGGTTCGTACACCGCCCGTTCCGTGTCAACGGTCAACACCCGTCCGCTGGAGAGCAATAGATCGCAGTACATGAGTCCTCCCGATACGTCTGCGACATACTCAATGTTGCATGTAACATATTCAGGCCAACGAGCCTGTCAACCCTTCGCGTCGTGATGGGACCGCACTGCACTGAGTGCCCCGCCGGTCGCAGGAGCCCGGTTCGACGTTGTCAACTCGGGCTGAGGGTGGCCTGACTGTCACGATCATCGGGTAGGTCGACGCTGGTGAAAGGGCAGGTTGCGGACTCGGTACAGGCACCGTCGTATCGGGGCTTCCGCTACCCGCCGGAGATCATCGCGCGCTGCGTATGGCTGTACTACCGCTTTCCCTCAGCTTGACGTTTATGGTCCGAGGTCGAACGCGGCTCGAACTTGGTGAGTGTTTTCGCAGTTCACCGGACGTGGAAGCGGCCTTCGGCTGATCCTCTGCTCCGTCACAGAGGCAGAGGATCAGCACGAAGGCCGTGGTCATGAGCTTGTGCATCAGGGCGTCCTGCAGGATGCGTTCGCGGAAGCGTCACACTTCCCGTCGGAGTTGTACGCGTGTCTGGGTGTCGCTGCCGCGGGCGGCGGACGGCCGGCTGGTGCTGGCCGTGGACATCTCGCCGCGGCTGCGGCCGGATGCCAATACCTGTGCTGACCGCTCCTTTGTCACACGTTCGCCCGTGGCGAGGGCAAGCATCAGATGGTCCCGGGCTGGCCGTACTCCGTGGTGGCCGCGCTGGAGACCGGCCGCACCTCGTAGACGGCGGTGCCGGACGCGGTCCGCCTGCAGCCCGGGGCGGACGTCGCGGCGGAGACCACTGTCCAGATCCGCGAGGTCATCGAGCGGATCGTCGACGCCAGGCAGTGGCAGGAGGGTGACCCGGAGCTCCTGGTAGTGCTGGACGTCGGCTACGACGCACCCCGCATCGCCCACCTGCTGGACGGTCTGCCGGTGTCGATCCTCGGCAGGCTTCGCTCCGATCGCGTGATGCGGCGACCGACGCCGCCGCGGGTCTACGACCCGAAGAGCGGCCGACCGCCCAAGCACGGCGGCCTCCTTCTTGACGGCCTTTGAGCTGCGCGGATTCCTCGCTCGTGGTCCCGGTCCGGGCACCGGCGTCGACTTCGGCCTGACGCGCCCAGTTCCGCAGGGACTTCACCCCGATGCCGAGCTTCGCACCGATCGAGCGGATCGCCGCGGAATCCGTCTTGTACTGATCACGCGTCTCCAGGACCAAGCGCACGGCCCGCTCCTTGAGCTCCTTCGGATATTGCTTCGCCATAACGGACTCGATCCTTCCAAAAGATCGAGCCTCGATCAAACCCCAATGCCGCGTAGTTAAGGCGGATCGGCCCAGGTCAAGTGGCTCTGAAGAGCGCCAGTTGAGGCGGTGGGACCTCTGCTATACCTCGGGAGTCCGCCAAGACGTCTCAAGATTCAGAGGCCCCCTTGCTGTTCCAGCATTCCACCGCGCACGCGTC
>NZ_JAYMZR010000146.1:0-11827 GCF_035828615.1 Streptomyces sp. H27-D2
GCTGCTCGGGGCTGCCCCGGGCGATCACGCGGCCGCCGTCGATGATGGCGACGTCGTCGGCGAGCTGTTCGGCCTCGTCCATGTGGTGGGTGGTGAGGACGACGCTCACGCCGCCGGCGCGCAGCTCGCGGATCAGCTCCCAGGTGGCGTGCCGGGCCTGCGGGTCGAGCCCGGCGGTCGGCTCGTCGAGGAAGACCAGCTCGGGGCGGCCGACGACGGCCATGGCGAGCGCGAGCCGCTGCTGCTGGCCGCCGGAGAGCCGCCGGTAGGCGGTCCGGCCGCAGCCGTCGAGGCCGAGCCGTTCGATGAGCGCGTCGACGTCGACCGGGTGGGCGTGCAGCGCGGCGGTGTGCCGCAGCATCTCCTCGGCCCGCGCGCCGGGATAGACGCCGCCGGACTGGAGCATCACGCCGATCCGCGGGCGCAGCGCGGCGGAGTCGGCGAACGGGTCGAGGCCCAGAATCCGGACGCGGCCGGCGTCGGGGCGGCGGTAGCCCTCGCAGGTTTCGAGTGTGGTGGTCTTTCCGGCGCCGTTGGGGCCGAGGACGGCGGTCAGGGAGCCGCGCGGGACGGTCAGGTCGAGCCCGTCCACCGCGGTCTTCGTTCCGTACCGCTTGACCAGGCCGACGACCTCGACGGCAGGCTCGTTTCGCATGCGGGCAGTCTACGAACCGGCGGTGCGCCGCTCGCCGCCAGGGCGGGACGCCGGCCGGGAGCGGTCCGGGGACGGGCCCGCAAGGGGTCGGCAGCGGGTCGGCAGCGGGCCGGCAGCGGTCCTGCGGGGCTGTTCCAGCGGCGACTTAGGTGACCCTAAGTGATTGAGGCCACCAGACTGTGATCCAAGCTGGGGTTGTACGTGCCGAGGGAATTACGCAACAATAGCGTTGTGAAATACACGAGCGAGGTTCAGCGGGCACCGGTGGTCGGCCCGACCGCCGGCATCGCCGCGCCCGCGCTCGACGAGCAGAGCGGCACCCGCAACCGGGTCGCCCGCTCGATCCTCGACCACGGACCGTCCACCGCGGCCGAGCTCGCCCTGCGCCTCGAACTCACCCAGGCAGCCGTCCGCCGTCACCTCGACGCGCTGGCCGCCGACGGAGTCGTGGAGTCCCGTGAGAAGCGGATCTACGGCGCGCGCACCCGAGGCCGCCCGGCCAAGGCATTCGCCCTGACCGACTGCGGACGGGACGCCTTCGACCAGGCGTACGACACGCTCGCCACCGAAGCGCTGCGCTGGATCGCGCAGGCAGCGGGCGGCGGCGAGATGGGCGAAGCCGCGGTCGCGGCCTTCGCCCGCGCCCGGATGGCCGCACAGGCCGAGACCTATCGCGAAGCCGTCGAGAACGCCGCCCCCGAGGACCGTACGGAGGCCTTGGCCAAGGCATTGACCGGCGACGGGTACGCTGCTACGGCGCGAAGCGCACCGATCGGCGAGCAGCTCTGCCAGCACCACTGCCCGGTAGCCCATGTCGCCGAACAGTTTCCGCAGCTGTGCGAGGCGGAGACCGAGGTCTTCTCCCGCCTGCTCGGAACCCACGTCCAGCGGCTGGCCACCATCGCCCACGGCGACGGGGTGTGCACGACCTTCGTACCGCACAGCAGTACCAGCAAGCCTGCCAAAGCATCTGAAAGCACAGCCGGGAGGAACCCCGCATGACGCTCCCCACGGAGACTGCTCACCCCGAACTCGAGGGTCTGGGCACGTACGAATTCGGCTGGGCCGACTCCGACGTCGCCGGCTCCAACGCCAAGCGCGGCCTGTCCGAGGCCGTCGTCCGCGACATCTCGGCGAAGAAGTCCGAGCCCGAGTGGATGCTGAAGATGCGGCTGAAGGGCCTGCGTCTGTTCGACAAGAAGCCCATGCCGACCTGGGGCTCCGACCTCGGCGGCATCGACTTCCAGAACATCAAGTACTTCGTGCGCTCCACGGAGAAGCAGGCCACCTCCTGGGAGGACCTGCCCGACGACATCAAGAACACCTACGACCGCCTGGGCATCCCGGAGGCCGAGAAGCAGCGTCTCGTCGCCGGTGTCGCAGCCCAGTACGAGTCCGAGGTCGTCTACCACCAGATCCGCGAGGACCTGGAGGAGCAGGGCGTTCTCTTCCTGGACACCGACACGGCGCTCAAAGAGCACCCGGAGATGTTCAAGGAGTACTTCGGCAGCATCATCCCGGTCGGCGACAACAAGTTCGCGTCGCTGAACTCGGCCGTGTGGTCCGGCGGATCCTTCGTCTACGTCCCGCCGGGTGTGCACGTCGACATCCCGCTGCAGGCCTACTTCCGCATCAACACGGAGAACATGGGCCAGTTCGAGCGGACGCTGATCATCGTCGACGAGGGCGCTTACGTGCACTACGTCGAGGGCTGCACCGCGCCGGTCTACTCCTCCGACTCGCTGCACTCCGCGGTCGTGGAGATCATCGTGAAGAAGGGCGGCCGCTGCCGCTACACGACCATCCAGAACTGGTCGAACAACGTCTACAACCTCGTCACCAAGCGCGCCGTGGCGTACGAGGGCGCGACCATGGAGTGGGTCGACGGCAACATCGGCTCCAAGGTCACCATGAAGTACCCGGCCGTCTACCTGATGGGCGAGCACGCCAAGGGCGAGACCCTGTCCATCGCCTTCGCGGGCGAGGGCCAGCACCAGGACGCCGGCGCCAAGATGGTCCACATGGCTCCGAACACCTCCTCCAACATCGTCTCCAAGTCGGTGGCGCGAGGCGGCGGCCGTACCTCCTACCGCGGTCTGATCGAGATCGGCGAGGGCGCCGAGGGCTCGAAGTCCAACGTGCTGTGCGACGCGCTGCTGGTGGACACCATCTCCCGCTCGGACACCTACCCGTACGTGGACGTCCGGGTGGACGACGTGTCGATGGGCCACGAGGCGACCGTCTCCAAGGTCAGCGACGACCAGCTCTTCTACCTGATGAGCCGCGGTCTGACGGAGTTCGAAGCGATGGCGATGATCGTCCGGGGCTTCGTGGAGCCGATCGCCCGTGAGCTGCCGATGGAGTACGCGCTGGAGCTCAACCGGCTGATCGAACTGCAGATGGAAGGCTCCGTCGGCTGACCCGGCCCGCCGGTCACCTCTCGACAGCCCCTCCCGCGAGCGAAGAAATCCTCCGAGAAAGCGAGCAGTACGCCAGCATGGCCGACAACATCCCCGCCGGCGGCACCACGGCCGGATCGATCGAGGTGGGCACCGCGACCAGCGGCGCCCAGCTCGCCGGTCCCGGTACCGGCCGCACATCCGCGCACTCCGTCGACGCCCGCATCAGCGCGGTCGCGTCCTATGACGTGGCCGACTTCCCGGTGCCGCAGGGCCGTGAGGAGGAGTGGCGCTTCACTCCCCTGGCACGGCTCAAGGGCCTGCACGACGGCACCGCCAAGGCGGACGGCGGCGTCGCCGTCACCGTCGAGGCGCCCGCCGGCGTGCTGGTCGAGACCGTGGGCCGGGACGACGCGCGGGTCGGCAAGTCCGGCAAGCCGGTGGACCGGGTCGCGGCCCAGGCGTACTCCTCCTTCGAGAAGGCGTCCGTCGTCTCGGTGCCCAAGGAACTGGTGCTGACCGAGCCGGTCCGCATCGGCGTGCACGGCAATGGCGGCACATCCTTCGGCCACCTCGTGATCGAGCTCGGCGCGTTCGCCGAAGCCATCGTGGTCATCGACCACACCGGCGACGCGACGCTCGCCTCCAACGTCGAGTACCTGATCGGCGACGGCGCCAAGCTCACCGTCGTGTCCGTCCAGGACTGGGACGACGCGGCGGTGCACGTCGCCCAGCACACCGCGCTGATCGGCCGGGACGCCTCCTTCAAGTCCGTCATCGTCACCTTCGGCGGCGACCTGGTCCGGCTGCACCCGCGGATCGTCTACGGCGCCCCCGGCGGCGAGGCCGAGCTGTTCGGCCTCTACTTCACCGACAACGGCCAGCACCAGGAGCACCGCCTCTTCATCGACCACGACGCCCCGCACTGCCGCAGCAACGTCACGTACAAGGGCGCGCTGCAGGGCAGGGACGCGCACGCGGTCTGGATCGGCGACGTGCTGATCCGCGCCGGCGCCGAGGGCACCGACACCTACGAGCTCAACCGCAACCTCGTCCTCACGGACGGCGCGCGGGTCGACTCGGTCCCCAACCTGGAGATCGAGACCGGCGAGATCGTCGGCGCCGGCCACGCCTCGGCGACCGGCCGCTTCGACGACGAGCAGCTGTTCTACCTGATGGCGCGCGGCATCCCGGCCGACGAGGCCCGCCGCCTGGTCGTCCGCGGCTTCTTCGCCGAGCTCGTCCAGAAGATCGGCCTTCCGGACGTCCAGGAGCGACTGCTCGCCAAGATCGACGTCGAGCTGGAAGCGTCCGTCGCATGAGTGCCGACCCCGCGTTCGTCCGTGCCTGTGCCCTCAGTGAGCTCGAAGAGGACACACCCAAGCGCGTCGAGCTGGACGGCATTCCCGTCTCGATCGTCCGCACCGAGGGCGAGGTGTTCGCGATCAACGACATCTGCTCGCACGCGAACGTGTCGCTCGCCGAGGGCGAGGTCGAGGACTGCATGATCGAGTGTTGGTTGCACGGCTCCACCTTCGATCTGCGGACCGGCAAGCCCTCCGGCCTGCCGGCCACGCGGCCCGTGCCCGTATACCCCGTCAAGATCCAAGGGGACGATGTTCTCGTCTCCGTCATCCAGGAGTCCTGAGTTCCCCATGGCAACGCTTGAGATCCACGACCTGCACGTCTCCGTCGAGGTCGACAACGGCCTCCAGGAGATCCTCCGCGGCGTCGACCTGACCGTGAAGCAGGGCGAGACGCACGCCATCATGGGGCCCAACGGCTCCGGCAAGTCCACCCTCGCTTACTCCCTCGCGGGCCACCCGAAGTACAAGATCACCGGTGGCACCGTCACCCTCGACGGCGAGAACGTCCTCGAGATGACCGTCGACGAGCGCGCCCGCGCCGGTCTCTTCCTCGCCATGCAGTACCCGGTCGAGGTCCCCGGCGTCTCCGTCTCCAACTTCCTGCGCACCTCCGCCACCGCGATCCGCGGCGAGGCCCCCAAGCTGCGGCTGTGGATCAAGGAGGTCAAGGCGGCCATGGAGAAGCTCTCCATGGACCCGACCTTCGCCGAGCGCAACGTCAACGAGGGCTTCTCCGGCGGCGAGAAGAAGCGCCACGAGATCCTCCAGCTCGAACTGCTCCGCCCGAAGATCGCGATCCTCGACGAGACCGACTCCGGTCTGGACGTCGACGCGCTGCGCACCGTCTCCGAGGGCGTCAACCGGGTCCGCGAGAACGGCGACGTCGGCACCCTGCTGATCACGCACTACACGCGCATCCTGCGCTACATCAAGCCCGACTTCGTGCACGTGTTCGCGCACGGCCGGATCGCCGAGTCCGGTGGCGCCGAGCTGGCCGACAAGCTCGAGAACGAGGGCTACGAGGCGTACACGAAGGGTGGCGTAACCGCGTGACATTGCTCCCGGGCCTCCTGGATACAGAGGCGATCCGTAAGGACTTCCCGATCCTGGACCGGGTGATCCACGACGGAAAGAAGATCGTTTACCTGGACAACGCGGCGACTTCGCAGAAGCCGCGCCAGGTGCTCGACGCGCTGAACGAGTACTACGAGCAGCACAACGCCAACGTCCACCGCGGCGTGCACGTGCTGGCCGAAGAGGCCACCGCGCTCTACGAGGGCGCCCGTGACAAGGTCGCGGCCTTCATCAACGCGCCGAGCCGTGACGAGGTGATCTTCACCAAGAACGCCTCGGAGTCGCTCAACCTCGTCGCCAACATGCTCGGCTGGGCCGACGAGCCCTACCGGGTCGACAGCGAGACCGAGATCGTCATCACGGAGATGGAGCACCACTCCAACATCGTGCCGTGGCAACTGCTCTCGCAGCGCACCGGCGCGAAGCTGAAGTGGTTCGGCCTCACCGACGGCGGCCGGCTCGACCTGTCCAACATCGAAGAGATCATCACCGAGAAGACCAAGGTCGTCTCGTTCACGCTGGTCTCCAACATCATGGGCACGATCAACCCGGTCGAGGCGATCATCCGGCGCGCCCAGGACGTCGGCGCGCTCGTGGTCATCGACGCCTCGCAGGCCGCCCCGCACATGGTGCTGGACGTCCAGGCGCTGCAGGCCGACTTCGTGGCCTTCACCGGCCACAAGATGTGCGGGCCGACCGGCATCGGCGTGCTGTGGGGCCGCCAGGAGCTGCTGGAGGACCTGCCGCCGTTCCTCGGCGGCGGCGAGATGATCGAGACCGTGTCGATGCACTCCTCCACCTACGCGCCCGCGCCGCACAAGTTCGAGGCCGGTACGCCCCCCATCGCCCAGGCCGTCGGCCTCGGTGCGGCGGTGGATTACCTCTCCGCGATCGGCATGGACCGCATCGCCGCGCATGAGCACGCGCTCACCGAGTACGCGGTGAGCAAGTTCCAGAACATCCCGGACCTGCGCATCATCGGTCCGACGACGTCCGAGGACCGCGGTGCGACGATCTCCTTCGTGCTCGGCGACATCCACCCGCACGACGTGGGCCAGGTGCTCGACGAGCAGGGCATCGCGGTACGGGTCGGCCATCACTGCGCGCGGCCGGTGTGCCTGCGGTACGGAATTCCCGCGACCACACGAGCGTCGTTCTATCTGTACTCCACTCCCGGCGAGGTCGACGCCTTGGTCGACGGCCTGGAGCATGTACGGAACTTCTTCGGGTAAGGGTTGGACTCGTGAAGCTTGATTCGATGTACCAGGAAGTCATCCTGGACCACTACAAGCACCCGCACGGACGGGGCTTGCGGGACGGTGGCCCCGAGGTGCACCACGTCAATCCGACGTGCGGTGACGAGATCACCCTCCGCGTGCGGCTCGACGGCGACACCATCGCCGACGTCTCGTACGAGGGGCAGGGCTGTTCGATCAGCCAGGCCAGCGCGTCCGTTCTCTATGATCTGCTGGTCGGCAAGGACCTCGCCGAAGCGCGGAAGGTCCAGGCGGCCTTCCTCGAACTGATGCAGTCCAGGGGCAAGATCGAGCCGGACGACGCGATGGAGGAGGTACTGGAGGACGCGGTCGCGTTCGCCGGTGTCTCGAAGTATCCGGCGCGTGTGAAGTGCGCGTTGCTGAGCTGGATGGCGTGGAAAGACGCTACAGCCCAGGCACTGGGCGACGGTGCCCCGAAGGAGACCGCATGAGCGACAACGAGACCATGACCACCAAGCCCGCGAGTGAGGAAGAGGTCCGCGAGGCCCTCTACGACGTGGTCGACCCCGAGCTGGGCATCGACGTCGTCAACCTCGGTCTGATCTACGGCGTGCACGTGGACGACGCCAACATCGCCACCATCGACATGACGCTGACGTCCGCGGCCTGCCCGCTGACCGACGTCATCGAGGACCAGGCGAAGTCGGCCACCGAAGGCATCGTCAACGAACTCCGCATCAACTGGGTGTGGATGCCGCCGTGGGGTCCGGACAAGATCACGGACGACGGCCGCGAGCAGCTTCGCGCGCTGGGCTTCAACGTCTGAGACATCCGTCCCGGTACACCGGTTCGCTTTTGTCACGCCTGTGGGGCGCCGCTCGATGCGGCGCCCCACAGGCGTTCCCGCGTTCTCCGTGTTCTCGCAGTCTGTCGATCACCGGGGGCGCCGCGATGCGCAGGGCAGGATGAGCCCATGGCAATGAAGCTCCGGCACCTCGTGATCAAGGCCCGGCGATGACCTATCTGATGCTGGCGGGCGCGATCATCGCCGAGGTGCTCGGCACGACCTCGATGAAGTACAGCGACGGATTCAGCAAGCTCTGGCCCTCTCTCGGCACGGCCCTCGGCTACGGCATCGCCTTCTACCTGCTCGCGCAGACGCTCCGCACCATGGAGGTCGGCACCGTCTACGCGATCTGGTCGGGGGCCGGCACCGCGATCATCGCGGCGATCGGGATGGCCTTCCTCGGCGAGAGCGCCTCCGCGGTGAAGCTGCTCGGCATCGGGCTCGTCATCGCGGGCGTGGCGGTGCTCAACCTCGGCGGCGGGCACTGAGGGCGGGTGAGGGCGGGTGCTGAGGCCGGTGCGAATCCGGCGGAGCGGCCCGCTCCGGCGGGCCGGTCGCTGAGACCGGTTCGCCTCGGCGGGCCACCGGCGGTTAGGTTTCGACCATGACCGACACGACTGCTACTCGCACCACCGGCGCCGTCGCCGCCGGCCTTGCCACCATCACCGGCGACGGCACCGTTCTCGACACCTGGTACCCCGCGCCCGACCTGGTCGCCGCGGACAGCACCGGCCCGGCCGGGACCGAGCGGCTGACCGCCGAGCGCGCCGCCGAGCTGCTCGGCGAGGCCGCGCCCAAGGCGCTCGGCCACGACGCCCGCCGCGGCGTCGAGGTCGTCGCCGTGCGCACGGTCATCGCCTCGCTGGACGACAAGCCGCTCGACGCGCACGACGCCTACCTCCGGCTGCACCTGCTCAGCCACCGCCTCGTCCGGCCGCACGGCCAGAGCCTGGAGGGCGTCTTCGGGCTGCTCGCCAACGTCGCCTGGACCTCGCTCGGCCCCGTCGCCGTCGACCAGGTCGAGAAGGTCCGCCTCGCGGCCCGCGCCGAGGGCCTGCACCTCGCGGTGACCAGCATCGACAAGTTCCCCAGGATGACCGACTACGTGGCCCCCGCCGGCGTCCGGATCGCCGACGCGGACCGCGTCCGGCTCGGCGCACACCTCGCCACCGGCACCACCGTGATGCACGAGGGCTTCGTCAACTTCAACGCCGGGACCCTCGGCACCTCCATGGTCGAGGGCCGGATCAGTGCGGGCGTCGTGGTCGGCGACGGCTCCGACATCGGCGGCGGCGCCTCGATCATGGGCACCCTGTCCGGCGGCGGCAAGCAGATCGTCTCCATCGGCGAGCGCTGCCTGCTGGGTGCGGAAGCCGGCCTGGGCATCGCGCTCGGCGACGACTGCATCGTCGAGGCGGGTCTGTACGTCACGGCGGGCACCCGGGTCACGCTGCCCGACGGCAAGGTCGTCAAGGCGCTGGAGCTGTCCGGCGCGAGCAACCTGCTGTTCCGCCGCAACTCGGTCACCGGCACCGTCGAGGCGCTGCAGCGGACCGGCTCATGGGGCGGCCTCAACGAGGTCCTGCACAGCCACAACTGATCGGCGCTCGTGCAGCATTACGCATAGGAACGGCCCGTACCGGACTCCGGTGCGGGCCGTTCCTGTCTTCTTCCCGCCGAGGCACGGGCAGTCCCGACATCGTCGAGGCCATCGCGGCGGCCCTGGCGGGCTGACGCGCAGGGCGGGCCCCGGGAGCCCGGGGCCCGCCGCGGTTACGGCTTCAGCCGCAGCACCTGGGGGTCGTGGTCGCTCGCCTGGTCGGCGAACTCCGCGTTGATGTGCACGATGTCGTAGTCGGCGCGGCGCAGATGGCGGCTGGTCAGCATGTGGTCCAGCACCTGCGAGTTGCCGTTGAAGACATAGCCGTAACGCTCCTTACGCGGCAGCCGGTCGACCAGGTCGGTGAGCGCGCCGCCGTCGGTCAGGGCGGCCAGCGCGGGCGAGAACTGGTAGTCGTTGATGTCGCCCGTGACGACGACGTCGGCCTTCGGGTCGGCTGCGAGCAGCTTCTTGACGAAGGAGTTGACGGCCGTCGCCTGCCGGACCCGCTGGACCTCGGAGGTCCGGGCCGGCGGCTGGAAGCGGCCGTCCAGGGCCTGGTCGCCGCCCTTGGAGTTGAAGTGGTTGGCGACCACGAAGACCGGGCGGCCCTGGAAGGAGAACTGGCCGATCAGCGGCTTACGGCTGCTCTTCCAGGCCTCGTTGAGCGGGTCGATGCGGCCGGGTGAGACGGACAGCCGGGCGCTGCGGCCCTCGTCCACGACGTCCACCGGGGTGGTCGAGTCGCCGCCGGGGATGTCGGTGAAGGAGACCCGGTCGGGGTTGTAGAGGAAGGCGGTGCGGATGTTGCCGCCGGGCTCGCCGCCGTCCTGGTCGTCGACCGGGTTGATCTGCCGCCAGGCGTAGCGGGGGCCGCCGGCCGCCGCTACCGCGTCGGTGAGCTTCTTCAGGGTGGCCTCGGCGCTCACGACGGCGTCGTTGGTCGCGCCGTTGTCGTCCTGCACTTCCTCCAGGGCGACGATGTCGGGGGAGGCGAGGTTGCCGACCAGGGCCGCCGCGAGGCGGTCGAACTTCGCCTGCGGGGTCTTGGGGGAGAGGTTCTCCACGTTGTAGGTCGCGACGGCCAGCTCGCCGGACTTCTGCTCGCGGGTGGTCTCCCGGGCCGGGCCGTGGTCGGCGACCTGGCCGAGGGTGGTGGCCTGGATCTCGTAGCCGCCGAAGTTGTCGTAGTCGAGCGGGCCCGCAGTGCCGCCGCTCAGCGCGTCGCCCACGTCCGCGACCGGGAACGGGCGCTCGGCGAACGGGATCAGCGAGGCGACCTTGACCCGGCCGGAGTTGGGGTCGCGGTACGAGCCGTAGAGCGCGCCGCCGCGCGCCGTCCGGTTGTGCCGGGGCTCGGCGGTCACCCACAGCTCGTTGTGCGTGCTGGTCGCGCCGACGACCGGCGCGTCCTCGACGCCGACCCGCATTCCCTCCAGGGATTCGTAGCGGTCCAGGGCGTACGAACGCGGGCGCAGCTTCAGCCCCTCGATGCCGCCGCCGTCCGCGGCGGGCGCGTAGCGGTCGGGCACGGAGGCGGGGCGGAGCCGGAAGGAGGCCGGCAGCGGGGCGCCGGAGGACTCGACCGTCCAGGTCGCCCGGCCGAGCTGGGTGACCGACTGGAGTCCGGCCGCGGCGCCGCCCGGGTAGTACTCGCTGACGGTGCCGGAGACCCGCACCGAGTCGCCGACGGCGACCGTGGGCGTCGTGGAGCCGGTGAAGACGAAGATCCCCTCGCTGGTCGCCGGGTCGCGGTCGGGCGTGGGGTCCTGCACCCAGAAGCCGCGCGCCGAGCCGAAGGCGCGGACCGCGGTGACGGTGCCGGGGACCGCTGCGACCGGCTGTCCGGCCAGCGGGGATATCCGGGTGCTGCCCTGGATGTCGTGCACGCGGACGTCGGCGGCCGAAGCGGCCTGCGGGGCGGCGAGCAGCCCGGCGGCGAGCGCGGCGGCGACCACGGCGCCGACGGCGGCCGGTCTGCGCAGGTGGGAGCGGGGGGCGATGCGAGCGGGCGGTATGGACAACGGAGCCTCCGGTGGACGGCGGGGGACGGCGAATGTGCGGTCTACGCGCGTCAATCTCCTGCGCGGGCGCGGGAGTTGTCAAGGGACTTCGGAGGGACGGTCGCGGGTGTGTACATGAACCGGGCGGCAGTGGACGAAACCCGTCTACGCTTGGGCACCGCCCAGCCCCGTGCACCACGCCTGAGGAGACGAACACCTGATGTCCGCAGACCGTCCCACCCTGCCGCCGGTGCGGCTGCACTCCGACGCCGAGCTGGCCCGCGACGCGCTCTCGGCCCCGCTCTTCGCGCGGGCCGCGCGGATCGCCGGCCTGGCCGGCCCCCGGACCCGGGTCGGCGCGGGCGGCGAACTGCTCGACGCGGGCCTCCAGGAGGCGATCCGCCACCTCGGCCTGTCGGACGACGAGGACGGCCCGCTGCTCGCGAGCGAGGCGTGGCGGCTCGCCGTGGACACCGGCCTGGTCGAGATCGAGGAGTTCGACGAGGACGGCGATGCGGGCGGCGCGGCTGACGGTGACGCGGGCGGCGGAACGGACAGCGGGGACGCCGCGGACAGCGCGGCGGGCGACCCCGAAAACCCCGAAAACCCCGATGACGCCGCGGCCGTAGGCACCGCGAGCGCCGGCGAGGAGCTGCGGCTGCTCA
>NZ_JAYMZR010000146.1:11837-12266 GCF_035828615.1 Streptomyces sp. H27-D2
GACGTACTCGAAATCTGGCTGGGCGGCCTGGAGAGCGTGCTCGCCGACGCCGCCGCGCCCGACCTGGAGGAGCTGGTCGAGCAGCTCACCGAGGGCGGCGAGCTGGACATCGAGTCGCTCGACTGGAACCCCGAGGAGGAGGCCGAGTTCCTCGACGGCGTGCTCGGCAACCTCTATCTGCTGACCGCCCTGGACGAGACCCCCGGCGAGCGCGCCGTGCCGCTGCCCGCGCTGGCCGCCTCGATGATCGTCCCCGACGACATGGGCGAGCCCACGGACGACATCCTCGAAGAGGTCTCCGACGCGATGATGCGGCTCGACGACCAGTTCCGGCTGCTCGCGCCGATCGGTCTGGTGGAGTACCAGCCGGTGGACGAGGCCCTCATCGAGGAGGTGGACGGCGACGGCGAGCCGACCGGCTCCACCGCC
>NZ_JAYMZR010000147.1:0-12256 GCF_035828615.1 Streptomyces sp. H27-D2
AACATGATGAGCGTGCAGAGCGGCAGATAGACCGCGTTGCAGACCGCGATCAGGTTCTTCATCCGGCCCACCCGCTGTTGCAGCTCACGGCTGCGCGCGGACCGCCTTGCCGGCCTTGATGCCGGCCGCTGTGCGGTCCTCGTGGGCCTGCTCGACCTGTTCGATCCAGTGGTCCAGTGCGAGCAGCAGCCGGGACTGCTGGTTGACCATGCCCTGCCACATCTCGCCGTCGATGAGCAGGTCGGCCGCCGCCTCCGCGCTGAACTCGGCGCCGTACCGCACGCTGCCGGGGGCCACCGACATCCAGAGGTTGTTGTCGTCGGCCGAGGCGTACCCGGCGGTGGCCTGCGCCGCTCCCTGCGGCGCGGGCTCCGCTCCGTGCCCCGGCCGGCCGTTCACGGGTGCTTCGAGCAGCACGCGCAGGCTGCGCCCGACCCCGCGGGCGAACGCGTCCTCCAGCGGGCCGAGGGCGCTTCCGGGGCCGCCGTCCGCCCCCTGGCCGCCGTACGCGCCGTAACTCCCGTACGCCCCGTTGGCGTCGTACCCGCCGTACCCGGGCCGGTACAGCTCCCGGAGCTGGATCCGGCGCAGCACGCAGCCCTGCAGGGGCCTGCCGACGAGTGTGTGCCGGGTGCCTTCGACCGGCCCCAGCAGCAGGGTTCCGGTTTCCAGCCGGCCGAGGAAGTGCCAGTGCCCTTGCTGGCCCGCGTCGACCGCGAAGAGGTCCATCGCGCCCGCCACGACGAGCCACAGCACATGCGGCCCGTCCAGCGGCAGGCCGCGGGTGTTCGCGTGCTGGGCGGGCTCGCCGAGGCCGCCCAGCGCGCCGACCACCACGTCGTACGGGGCGGGGCCGCTGCTGGCGCTCAGCGCCGCGGGGTGATGAACGGATGTCACGTCAGTGCTCCTTGACCAGCTCGGCGTACGGCCCGCCGGCGGCGACCAGGTCCTCGTGCCGGCCGCGCTCCACGACCTGGCCGTGGTCCAGCACGACGATCTCGTCGCTGTCGCGGACGGTGCTCAGCCGGTGTGCGATCACGACGCACGCGCAGCCGCGCCGCCGCAGATTGTCGATGATCACCTGCTCGGTCTCCGCGTCCAGGGCGCTGGTGACCTCGTCGAGGACCAGCACGCTGGGCCGCCGGACCAGCGCCCTGGCGATCTCCAGCCGTTGCCGCTGGCCGCCGGAGAAGTTGCGGCCGTCCTGCTCCACCCGGCAGTTGATCCCGCCGGGGCGGCGCGCGACCACGTCATGGACGGCGGCGTCCTGGAGCGCGGCGACGACGGCCTCGTCCGGTATCGACGGGTCCCACAGCGCCACGTTGTCGCGGACGGTGCCCTCGAAGAGGAAGACGTCCTGGTCGACGAAGGCGATCGAGGCCGACAGCGCGCTGCGGGAGATGTCCTCCAGCCGCTGCCCGTCGATCCGGATCGTGCCCTCCCACGGGCTGTAGAGACCCGATATCAAGCGCGACACGGTGGACTTTCCGCTTCCGGAGCCGCCGACGAGCGCGACCTGCCGGCCCGGTCCGACCGACAGTGAGAAGTCGGTGAGCAGCGGCTTGTCGAGCGGGCTGTAGCCGAAGGTGACGTTGTCGAGCGTCACATGCCCGCGCAGCCTGCGCGTGCTGTCCTCCGGCTCGCGCCGCGAGTACAGCGGGTCGACCGGGAAGCTCTCGACGTCCTTGAGCCTGGCCACGTCCGCCGCGAAGTCCTGCGCGCGGCCGGCCACGCCGTTGAGCCGGGTGATCGGCGCGGTGAAGCTGGTGACCAGCGCCTGGAAGGCGACGAGCAGGCCGATCGAGAGATGGCCCTCCACCGCCCGCAGCCCGCCGATCCAGAGGATCATCGCGCTGTTGAGCGCCGCGAGGGTGGGCGCGACGACGGCCAGCGCCGCGCTCGGCACGCCGAGTCGCTGCTGCCCCTCCAGCGTGGTCGCGTGCTGGCCGGCCCAGCGGCGGAAGTACCCGTTCTCGCCGCCGGTCGCCTTCATCGTCTCGATGAGCTGGAGCCCGCTGTACGAGGTGTTGGTCAGCCGGGCGCTGTCCGCGCGCAGCTTCTGGGTGCCGGTGGAGCGGACCCGGACCACGATCCGGATCGCCACCACGTTGAGCAGCGCGATCAGCACGCCGACGACGGTCAGTTGCGGGTCGTAGGTCCACAGCAGGACCGCGTAGAGGATCACGACCACGGCGTCCACGCCGGCGGCGGCGAGGTCCCGCGCCAGCGTCTCGGCCACCGAGTCGTTGGACTGCAGGCGTTGGACGAGGTCGGCGGGGCTGCGCTGGGCGAAGAAGGTGACGGGCAGCCTGAGCAGATGCCGCAGGAACCCGGCGCCGCTCAGGGTGGACGAGATGATGCGCCCGCGCAGCAGGTTGGCCTGTTGCAGAGCGGTCAGCACGGCGGTGAGCAGCACCATGGTGGCCATCGACGCGAAGAGCACGCCGAGCAGCGACGTCTGGTCGCCGAACAGGAACATGTCGATGTACGTACGGCTCAGGGCCGGCACCGTCGCGCCGACGGCGACGAGCAGGAAGCTGGCGAGCAGCGCGGCCAGCATCGTGCCCGTGGTGCCGCGCAGCCGGGCCGGCATGGCGCTCATGATGCCGGGCTTGCGGCCACCGCGGCGGAAGTCGTCGCCGGGCTCGAAGGTCAGCACGACACCGGTGAAGCTGGAGTCGAAGTCCTCCGCCGGGACGAACCTGCGGCCCCGCGCGGGGTCGTTGATGTACACGCCCCGGCGGCCGAAGTGCCGTCCCGTTCCGTCGTAGACGACGTAGTGGTTGAACTCCCAGAACAGGATGGCCGGTGCCCGTACTCCCGCCAGCGCGGCCGGCTCCATCTGCATGCCCTTGGCCGTCAGGCCGTACCCGCGGGCCGCCTTGAGCAGATTGCTGGCCCTGGAGCCGTCGCGGGACACGCCGCAGGCGATGCGCAGCTCTTCGAGGGGCACGTGCCGGCCGTAGTGGCCGAGCACCATGGCCAGCGCGGCGGCGCCGCACTCCACGGCTTCCATCTGGAGCACGGTGGGGCTGCGGACGGTCTTCTGCTTCTGCTGCTTGTTCTGTTTGTTCTGTCTTTGCTGCTTGTTCTGTCTTTGCTGCCGCCCGCCGTCCGGCGTCGGCTCGGGGCGGCCCCGGTTCGGGCGGTGCCGGCCGGCGTCGGGGTTCGGGCGGTGCTTGCCGCGTCCCGCGAGCGATCCCTGATCCGTCGCCTCGGGGCCGTGCCGCGCGGTCACGGCAGCAGCCAGTCGACGGGGTGCTGCGCGGTCAGGTGGATGGCGCCGCTGACCGACGTGGTGGAATCGAGTGCGTACGGCGGGCCTTGCTTCGACGACCAGGTGTAGCCGGATTTCGTATCGGCCGACCGGTCCAACTGGACCAGTACCGCGACCGGTTTCCCGTGCGCCGAGAACTGCTCGCCCAGCTGGCTGTCCCCGAGGAAGCCGGTGATCTGCTGTCGGTTCTGCGGAACCCGGCCGACCGCTTTGACCCTGCCCCGCAGTACGCCGAACTGCTGTGTCGGCACCGACTGGACGGTCAGGTCCACCGCGGCGCCCACCGGGACCGTCGATCCGCCGCTGCCCGACACGTACAGCATCGCCACCATCGGGTCGTCCGCGTCGTCGACGCGCTCCACGGTCGCCACGTCCGCTCCGGTGGTGACCACCGCGCCGATCTTGGCCACCAGCGAGGTCACCCGGCCGGCGGCCACCGTGCGTACGGTCGTGACACCCCGCTGCGTGCGCACCTTCACCAGCGGTGCGCCGGCGGGTCGCATCGCGCCCTCTTCGGCGAGCACTGCGGTGACTTGACCCGAGACCGGGCTCTGCAGGATGTAACTGCCCTCCGCGTGGGTGAGGATGCCGGGCGCGCTCAGCTTGGACGTCACGGATCCGGTCACGGCCCAGAAACACGCGGCGGCCATGACCAGGGCGGTGACGGCGAGCACGAGCCGGCCCTGCGGCCTGGCGAAGCGCACCGGTACGTCGAGTTCCTCGGGTGATTGCAGCTTGGAAAGCGCCTTTTGGCGGAACTGCACCGAACTATTCCTTCAACTGCATTCGTCTCAGTCGGACACGATATGGCGGGGCATGGCGAGGCGTGTCATGGCGAGGCGCGACGGAGTGTGGCGAGGCCGCCTGATTATCGGCACGCAGCACCCGTGGACCCCGGAACTTAGAGTTCCGGGGTCCACGGCCAACGCTACTGGAATTCATCCACGCCAGTAGGTTGCGTCATACTCCTGGCTGAACACGCCTTGCGGCGAATTTCGCCTCAGAGACCAGCGAGCTCGGTGGTCGGCGCGGTGTTCACGCTGACGCTCGACGACGCGAAGCCGCTGAGCTCGGCAACGGCGGCGTGGCCGGTACCGACGACGTTTCCGACCGCTCCGAGGACGCCACCGGAAATGTTGTCCAGGTCGCCGTCGGCAATCTCGCGGGTCTCGACCTGGGAGGTGAAGTCGTTACGCATGATTGCGTGTCCCTTCGTAGCTATGGGTTTTCTGAATATTCATCCGGCCGTCTCGACCAAAACCGATCCGGCCGGTTGGGCAGTCGCCTGGTCCCCGGAAACCGAGAACCGGAATGCGCGACTTCCGTATATAGCCAGATGCAATCACGCCAACGGGCCCTTCGGCCAACCGAGTCCCGGATATTCGGCAGCCACACCGTCCTGACGTGCAGCTACGCCCACCGGATGGTGACGACTCCTTCACATGAGCCAGCAAGGCGCATTCTCTTGGCAGTTGCTGACGCTATTTCGGATCGGACATTCCCGCGCTTTTGGTTGGAGACCATCACGCGAATCGAGAGCCCGTCAGATGCTGTGCCCCTGCTGCGTACACGATGTGCAGATTTGCTGAATGCGGCATCCGGCGGCGGCCCGCAGTGAACCTCGCGCCACCTGCGGCACTCCGCGCGCAACCCCGTGGGGCGAGGGCACAGTTCGGGGAAAATCACCCGGTCGTCCGAAATGGCGTACGCAGGTGAATAGCCGCCGATCGCCGACGGGAAGGGAGTGGCAATCGCCAACTCGGCGCGGGGCGAGGGCGGGAGGCGCGACGGGGGCGTGTCGGGGGTCTGCTGGGGGCGCGATGGGAGTCGCGCCGGGAGCCACGCCGGGGGCCACATCGGAAGTCGTCGCGTGCGGGAGAAGCGTCCGCGCCGGCGGAGCCCTCCCCGCCCGGCCTTCCTCAGGCCCTTCTTAGCCTCGCCTTAAACGCGGCATAAGGATCACGCCCATGTCCCGCTGAGCCCGGTTTCCGCTGCTCAGCGCGGCTAGCGTGCGGAGCGCCAGGGCGGGTGACAGCCGTCGGCGCCGCACAGCCCCACAGTCGAAGGAGACCCCCACCATGACCGCTCGTCGCAAGGCAGCCGGGATCGCCGTCATCGGTATCGCCCCGCTCGCGCTCACCGTGCTGGCCGCCGGGCCGGCCGCCGCGCACGGTTCGATGACGGACCCGGTCAGCCGGGTGTCCGCCTGTTTCGCCGAGGGGCCGGAGAACCCGAAGTCGGCGGCGTGCAAGGCGCTTGTCGCGGCCAGCGGCACGCAGGCGCTCTACGACTGGAACGCGGTCAACATCGCCAACGCCGCCGGAAAGTCCCAGCAGATCATCCCGAACGGCAAGCTGTGCAGCGCGGGCAACGACAAGTACAAGGGGCTCGACCTGCCGCGCGCCGACTGGCCGTCCAGCAAGATGGCCGGCGGCAAGCACACCTTCCGCTACAAGGGCACCGCCCCGCACCGGGGCTCGTTCGAGCTCTACATCACCAAGGACGGCTACAACCCGGCCAAGCCGCTGAAGTGGTCGGACCTGGAGTCGAAGCCATTCGCCAACGTGGCCGACCCGAAGATGGAGAACGGCGACTACGTCTTCAGCGGCAAGGTCCCGAAGAAGACCGGCCGCCACCTGATCTACAGCATCTGGCAGCGCTCGGACAGCCCGGAGGCCTTCTACACCTGCTCCGACATCGTGTTCGGCAAGGGCAAGAGCAAGGGTGCCGGCGGCAGTGGCACGGCCGTGGCCGCCGCCCCCGCCCCGGCCGCTTCGGCGCCCAGCAACGAGCAGATCGTGGACGGTACCGCCAAGTCGACCGTCGAGCACAACGGCCACGGCGACGCTGACCACAACACCCAGGCCGAGGGCGTCAAGGCCGCTCCGGCCGGACAGCCCGAGAATCCCGGGAAGGCCGAGAAGGGCACAGCGGCGGGCAACGCTCCGGCGCCGAACGGCTCGGCCGTCCCGATCGAGGGCGAGAACCTGGCCGAGACGGGTGGCGACAGCAGCACCACGCCGATCGCCATCGGCGGCGCGGCCGTCCTCGCCCTGGGCGCGTCCGTACTGTTCGCCTCGACCCGCCGCAAGGCCGCCGGCCGACACTGACGCCACGCCGGGTCGAGACGGGTCGGGTCGGGTCGGGTCGGCCACGGGCTGACCCGGCCACCGGCCCCCACCGGCTGCCGCCCTCGCCCTTCACTGGGAAAGGCGGCGGTGTGCTCAACCGCGGGGCTTACGGCTCGGGCTGGTGATCGGCCCATACGTAGGCACCGGGAAGCAGCCGGGTGACGGGGACGGCGGCGAGACGGCCGTCGTCCGCGGCCACGATCACCGTGATGTCCGGGTAGTAGTCGAGCAGAACCTGACGGCAGCGCCCGCAGGGCGGCATGACTCCCCGTCCGCCGTCGCCCACCGCGACGATCGTGTCCAGCTCATAGCCGCCCTGGGCCGCCGCCGAACCGATGACGACCAGTTCGGCGCATGGCCCACCGGTGAAGTGGTACGCGTTCAAGCCGGTGACGATCCGGCCGTCACGCAGGCGCGCGGCAGCCGCCATCGTGTGGTCGTCGCCTCGGCAGTACGTCTTCGCGGCCTGCTCGGCGGCCTGGAGGACTTCCTGGTCCACCACGGCAGGGTGGCCGGTGTCAGTGGGTGGCATCGGGGGCTGTCCTCCGGTGTCGTCGCGCGGGAGGCGGGGGCGGGTGCGAACTCGGGCCGAGCCTACGGGGCGGATGCTCCCGGCACAGCGGATGGACCGCCCGACCGGTCAGCCGTACGGCCGGGCGGGCGGGCGGCAAGCAGCAAGCTGTCGAGCCGTCAGCCGATCGAGCCGCAGCCGGTCGGGGTCGCGTGTGCCGGGTCGAGGGCGTTGGCCGCCTCATGGAAGGCGATCCGGTCGAGCAGGCCGATAGCCACATGCTCGGACAGGTCGAGCGGGCACAGGTCCTGCAGCGTCACGTTGCGTACGTCCGGTCCGGTGAGGAACTGGGAGCGGTACGGCGTGACGACCTCGTCGTACTTGGTGGCGATCACCGTGTAGCGCACACCGGGAACCGTGTCGCCGCCCTCGTTGAGCTTGCGGAGGAACTCCGACCCCGCCACCTGGTCAGTCAGCCCCGGGGTGACGCCGTCGATGGCGTCCGCCGCGCCCGGGAAGTAGTCGAGCAGCTTGGTCAGGCCGAGCAGTGTGGTGCCGTGGTTGTCCGGGGCGATGCCGACGAGCGCGTTGACCTTGGCCGCTCCCCCGAGGAACTTCAGATAGTGACGGGGCATCATGCCGCCCTGGGAGTGCCCGACGAGGTCCGTCTCGGCCGCTCCGGTCGAGGACAGCACCCGGTCGACGAAGCCGGACAGCTGTTGCGCGGACTGCTCGATCGGGCCGAGGCCGTGGAAGAACGGCACGCCGGGCAGTTGGCCGTAGTCGAGGGAGTAGACGCAGTAGCCGCGTGCGACCAGGTACGGCGCGAAGCCGAGCCAGTTGTCGACCGAGTTGCCGAAGGTGCCGTGGACGAGCACCACCGGCCGGGGGTGGGCGGCGGACGGCTTGCAGGAGTAGTCGTTCCAGCCGCTGGACACGCCCCGGGCGCGCGGGGTGTCGAGTGCGCCCTGCGCGTTCAGCGCACTCCGGGCGCTCGGGGCCTCGCTCAGCGCGGCGGGCGCGCCGGGTGCGGCGCTCGCCGGACCGGCCGGCGCCACGAGCGCGACGGCCGCCAGCGCGAGTGCGGGCAACAGCCCGGCCGCGCGTCTCCAGGACAGCTTCATGTGATCTCCTCGCGGTTCACGGTGGATCAAGATGCCGATTTGTCCTGTGATCCGGATCACACTGATGCTGTGCTCATGTCAAATTACGCGCGAGTAGCGAAAGGAGCCAGCTACTCGACGGTAAAGAAATCGACACACACCCTTTACGTCCCCTCCGGCTGTGTGACGCCGCCTGTTGTGCCGCCGCCCTCCACCCGCTGCCCGCTTCCCGCTACGCCGCGTCCAGCGCGGAGGCCGGATACGCGGCCTGCGGACCGAAGCGCGCGCGGGCCCGGTCCACCGCCGCTTCGATGCGGCGGGAGTCCTCCTCGTCCGGATCGAAGGAGAGCTGCCGTACGGCGAGTTCGGCGGCGGCCAGATCCTCGGCGCGCAGCGACACGGAGCGCACCCGGGCCCGTTGCAGCCCGAGGGCGGCGTGCAGCGCGTACACGGCGGCGGTCAACGACGGCGTATGGGCGGTCGGTTCGGGCAGCGCGCGGGTGCGCGTGGTCGTGGAACGGTCGGCGTAGCGGACGGTGAGGGTGAGCCCGCGGGTGACCTGGCCGTCCACCCGCAGCCGGGAGCCGAGCTCATGGCTGAGCGTGAGCAGCGCCCGACGCTGCCGTTCCGTATCCAATTCGTCCCGCCCGAAGTGGTGTTCGGCGGCCGTCGAGCGGGCCGGGGCGTTCGGGGTGACCGGGGTCGGGTCGATGCCGCGGGCCCGCTCGTGCAGCCGCCGCCCGAGGCCCGCGCCGAGAATCCGCTGCAAGGTGCCGAGCGGGACGGCGCCGATCCGGGCGACGCTGTCGAGCCCGTACGAGCACAGCGTGCGGGCGGTCGCCGGGCCGACGCCGTGCAGGGCGGCGGCGGGCTTACGGGCGAGGAAGGCGGCGACCGCTTCCGGCTCGTCGGGAACCGTACGGATCACGCCGGGCACGCCTCGGCTCGGCGCGCCGGGGCGTGCGTACGACCCCGGCGCGCCGGGGCGCAGCGCTCCCGGCGCGCCGGTTCCGGCGTCCGGCGCGGCCGCCATCCGGGCGAGCAGCGGGTTGGCGGCGACGCCGATGGTGCAGTCGACGCCGTGCCGAGCGAGAGCCCGGAGGCGCACGATCTCCGCCAGGCCGACCGCGTCCCGGCCGAAGTAGCGCAGCGCGCCGCGTACGTCCATGAGGGCGGCCTCGGGCGGCAGGGCCTCGACGGTCGGGGTCACATCGCGCAGCAGGTCGAGGAGTCGGCTGTAGACCTCCTCGCCGAGGGGCGCTCGCTCGGCGGAGTGGAAGCGCACGTACAGGACGTGCGGGCCCGGCTCCGGCTCCGGCTCCGATCCCAGGCCGGACTCAGGCTTCAGCTCCGGGCCCATGCCCGGCTTCGCGTCCATGCCCGGCTCCGACTTCAGCTTCGCGCCCGCGCCCGGCTTCGTGCACCCGCCCGGCTTCGCGCCCAAGCCCGGCTCCGGATTCGCGCCCGCTCCCGCTCCCGCTCCCGCGCCCGCGCCCGGGCCCGGCTTCCGCTCCTGCCGAGGTCCGGCCGAGGCTTGTACAGGCGCGCCGACGGCCGCCCCGGCCCGCGCTCGCGGCCGCACCCGTACCCGCGCGGCCTTGTCCAGCCCATCCGGCGGAGTCGGCGAACTCCCTCCCGCGGAAGCTCCGGAAGCCGCGGAAGCACCAGGAACCGCAGGAGCGCCGGCCGTCGAAAACACCGTCGCGGTTCGGGCGCGGCGCGCCGGGTGGCCCGTCATCCCGCGCTCCCCGGGCTCGAATGCCACAGCTTGCGGCCGGCGGGGGTGCGGCCGGTGGTCGCGTGATCGCCCGCGGGCCGCAGGTCGGCCCACGGGTGCATGGTGTAGCCGGTGGAGAGCTGGATGCGGCGGCCGCCCGCCGGGTCGGCCGGCTCCGGCTCCGCACCCGGTTCCGCGCCGTCACCGCCCGGAGCACTGTCACCGCCCGGAGCACCGCCACCGCCCGGAGCACCGTCCGCCCCCGGGCCGCCGTCGCCCGCCCCCGGACTACGGTCCGCAGGTCCCTCCGCGAGTCGGGCCGCGACCGCGTCCAGGCCGCCCCGCTGCCGGAGTTCGACCAGTTCGGCGAGGTTCCAGGCGGCGACGCCGACGATGCTGAGGCTCTGCGGGCCGCGCCGCTGGACCGTACCGCGCACCAGCAGCAGCCAGCAGTGGAAGACGGTGTGCGCGCAGGCGGCGTGGCTGTCGTCGAAGAAGGCGCAGTCGACCAGGCCCGTGCCGTCGTCGAGAGTCGTGAAGATGACCCTGCGTCCGGAGCGGATCGGCGGGGTCTGGATCGCGGCCTTGGCCCCGGCGACGAGCACCGTCTCACCGTGCCGGGCCTCGCGCAGCCGCTTGGCCGGGACCGCGCCCAACTCGGCGAGGAACGCCCCGTGGTCACCCATCAGATGACGGGAGGCGTCCATGCCGAGGACACCGAGTTCAGCGTCGAGGCGTTCGGTCGCGTCGAGGTCGGGGAGGCCGGCCGGCGCCATCCCCGCGCCCGCGCGCCCCCCGGCGCGCTCCCCGCGCCCTTCGCCCAGCGGCAGTTGGCCCGCGTGGGCTGCCGGGCTCCGCCAGCCCCGGTCGAGTTCGGCGATGTGCAGCAGCAGGTCGCGGCGGTTGTCGCCGAAGGCGTCCAACGCGCCTACCTGGGCGAGCCGTTCGACGACCGGACGCCCCGGACGGGCGCGCCGCCAGAAGTCCTGAAGCGAGGAGTACGGCTGTCCGGCCGCGATCCTGGCGGCCTCGGCCTCCCGGATGCCGCGCACGTCGGCCAGCGCGAGCCGCAGTCCGAACCGCGCCTCCGGCCGCTCCCCCGGTCCCGTTCCCGGCTGCGCCGGCTCCCCTCCCGGGCTCACTCCTTCCGGACCCGTCACCCCCTCCAAGTCAGACACCAGTTCGATTCCATAAGCGACCGCCGACCGGTTCACATCCAGCGGCAGGATCGGCACCCCGCGCCGCCGCGCGTCCGCGAGCAGCAGCCGCTTCGGGTACATCCCGGGGTCGTGGGTGAGCAGCCCCGCGTAGAAGGCCGCCGGGTGGTGCGCCTTGAGCCACGCGGACTGGTAGGTCGGCACGGCGAAGGCGACGGCGTGCGCCTTGCAGAAGCCGTACGCGCCGAACGCCTCGACGATCTCCCAGGTGCGCGCCACGACCTCCGGCGTGTAGCCGCGGTTCGCCGCCTCCCCGGTGAACCAGCTCCGCACCCCGTCCTGCCGGTCGGGGTTCGACAGCGCGCGGCGCGCCTCGTCGGCGAGCGCCCGGTCGCAGCCGGTCATGACCGCCACGATCAGGATGATCTGCTCATGGAAGACGACGACGCCGTAGGTCTCGCGCAGCGCGTCCTCCAGGTCGGGGTGCGGATAGCGGACGGGGGCGCGGCCATGCCTCGCCTCGATGAAGGGGCGGACCATGTCGGCCGCGACCGGGCCCGGTCGGAAAAGCGATATGTCGACTACCAGGTCGTGAAAAGTGCTGGGTTGCAGCCGGCCGACCAGGTCCCGCTGGCCCGGCGACTCGACCTGGAAGCAGCCGAGGGTCTCCGCCGACCGGATCAGCTCGTAGGTCGCGGGGTCTCCCGGTGGCACCTGCGCCGGGTCGTCCAGGTCCAGCCGCCGCCCGGTGACCCGCGCGATCTCGCCGACGCCGTGCGCCATCGCGGACTGCATCCGCACCCCGAGGACGTCGAGTTTGAGCAGCCCGAGGTCCTCGACGTCGTCCTTGTCGAACTGAGACATCGCGAAGCCGTCGCCGCTCGCCACGACCGGCGTGCGCGAGCGCAGCGAGGCGTCGGAGAGCAGCACTCCGCACGGGTGCATGGCGATGCCGCGCGGCAGCGCGTCGAGCGCCTCGACCAGTTCCCACAGCCTGCCGTAGCGCCCCTCGCGGGCGGCGGTGGCCTCGCGCAGTTCCTTCAGCTCGGGCAGTTCGGCCAGCGCGGCGCGGGCGTCGCGGGCCCGGATGTGCGGAAAGGACTTCGCCAGCCGGTCCACCTCCTCCGGGTCCATGCCGAGGGCCGCGCCCACGTCCCGTACGGCATGGCGCACCCGGTAGGTCTCGGGCATCGCGACGGTCGCGACCCGTTCGGCGCCGAAGCGGTCGAAGATCGCGCGGTAGACGGCGAGCCGGCGCGCGGAGGCGTCGTCGAGGTCGATGTCGGGCAGCGCGGACCGCCGTCCCGACCGGACGCGCTCCATCAGCCGGCCGGGCTCGTCGGGGTCGGCGGGCGCGGTG
>NZ_JAYMZR010000148.1:0-8112 GCF_035828615.1 Streptomyces sp. H27-D2
GGCGGGGGGCCCGCGGCTGTGTGCGCGCTTCGCGCTCGCGCTACGCCGAAGCGGGCGGGTACAGGCCGCGCGGCAGCTCGGAGGCCGCCGCCCGGTCCAGCAGCCACAGCGTCCTGCTGCGGCCGTACGCGCCCGCCGCCGGAGCCTGGATCTCCCCGGCGCCGGACAGCGCGATGGCGGCGGCCTTGGCCTTGTCCTCGCCCGCCGCGAGCAGCCAGACCTCCCGCGCCGCGCGGATCGCGGGCAGGGTCAGCGAGATCCGGACGGGCGGCGGCTTGGGCGCACCGTGCACGCCGACCACCGTCCGCTCGCTCTCGCGTACGGCCGGCAGCTCGGGGAAGAGCGAGGCGACATGGGTGTCGGGTCCGACACCCAGCAGCAGCACGTCGAAGGACGGCACGCAGGCGTGGTCCTCCGGCCGCGCCGCGGCGGCGAGTTCGTCGGCGTACGCCGCGGCGGCCGCCTCCACATCCCCGCCGTACGGACCGTTCGAGGCGGCCATCACATGCACCCGCGCCGGGTCGAGCGGCACCGAGTCGAGCAGCGCCTCCCGAGCCTGGGTGACGTTGCGCTCCGGATCGCCGTCCGGTAGGAACCGCTCGTCGCCCCACCACAGGTCGAGCCGCGACCAGTCCACCGCGTCCCGCGCGGGCGCCTCGGCGAGCGCGGCGAGCAGACCATTGCCGTTCCGCCCGCCGGTGAGCACCACCGAGGCGCTGCCGCGGGCGCTCTGCGCGTCCACGACCTTGGTGATCAGCCGGGCCGCGGCGGCCCGCGCCATCAGCTCCTTGTCGCGGTGCACGACGACCTGGGGCACGCTCACTTGCCGCTCGCCGCCTTCTTCGCCGGAACGGACTTCTTGGCCGGCGCCGGCTTCCCGTCAGCGGCCTGCTCGCCGCCGTCGGGCGCGGTGGCCGCCGCCTTCTCCGGCTGCTCGGCCTTCTCCGGCTTCTCGGGCTTCACGACGCCCTCGGCCGTGACACCCGCGAGCCGCTTGACGCCCAGCCGCACCGTCGAGCGGTAGACGTCGTCCGGGTCCAGCCGGCGCAGCTCCTCGGCGATCAGCTCGGCGGTCTCCCGCCGCTTGAGCGCCACATGGCGGTCCGGCTGACCCGGCATCGCCAGCTCGGCCAGCGCGCCGTCCGCCCGGTCCAGGCAGATGTCGCCGTCCGGCGTGGACAGCCGTACGGCGGTGAGCCCGGGCCCGTCCGACACCTTGCGCTCGACGGGCACCGCGAGCCGGTCGGCGAGCCACAGCGCGAGCAACTCACTGCTCGGGTTGTACGCCTCGCCCTCCACGACGGCGGAGGTGACCTTGGAGTGCTTCTGGTCCAGGGCCGCCGCCAGCATGCTGCGCCAGGGGGTGATCCGGGTCCAGGCCAGGTCGGTGTCGCCCGGGGTGTACGCGTTGGCGCGCACTCCGAGAGAGCTGACCGGGTCCTCGGCCGCCGCGGCGTCGGTGATCCGGCGCTGCGCCAGCCGGCCCAGCGGGTCCTCGGCGGGGTGGTCCGGCGCGTCCTCGGGCCACCAGACGACCACCGGGGCGTCCGGCAGCAGCAGTGGCAGCACGACCGACTCGGCGTGGTTGGCCAGTTCGCCGTGCATCCGCAGCACGACGGTCTCGCCGGTGCCCGAGTCGGAACCGACCCGGACCTCGGCGTCCAGCCGCGCCATCTTGCGGTCGCGCGGCGAGCGGCCAGGCCGCTTGATGACGGCGACGATCCGGGAGGGGTGCTCCCTGGACGCGTCGCTGGCCGCCTTGAGTGCGTCGTAGGCGCTGCCCTCGTCGGTGACGATGACCAGGGTCAAAACCATGCCGACGGTCGGGGCGCCGATGGAGCGCCGGGCCTCGATCAGGGCGGCGTTGATACGGGACGAGGTGGTGTCCGTCAGGTCGATTCTCATGGCCGGCGCCAGCTCCTACCGTCTCGTGCGAGCATCTCGTCCGCCTCGGCCGGTCCCCAGGTGCCCGACGCGTACTGGGCGGGCTTGCCGTGCTTGTCCCAGTACTCCTCGATCGGGTCGAGGATGTTCCAGGAGAGTTCGACCTCCTGGTGACGGGGGAACAGGTTGGCGTCGCCGAGCAGCACATCGAGGAGGAGCCGCTCGTAGGCCTCCGGGCTGGACTCGGTGAAGGACTCGCCGTACGCGAAGTCCATCGTGACGTCCCGGACCTCCATCGAGGTGCCGGGCACCTTCGAGCCGAACCGCACGGTGACGCCCTCGTCCGGCTGCACCCGGATGACCAGGGCGTTCTGCCCCAGCTCCTCGGTGGACCCGGCCTCGAACGGCAGGTAGGGGGCGCGCTTGAAGACCACCGCGATCTCGGTGACCCGGCGGCCCAGCCGCTTGCCGGTGCGCAGGTAGAACGGGACGCCCGCCCAGCGGCGGTTGTTGATCTCCAGCTTGATCGCGGCGAAGGTGTCGGTCTTCGACTTGGGGTCGATGCCGTCCTCTTCGAGGTAGCCGAGCACCTCCTCGCCGCCCTGCCAGGCGTGCGCGTACTGGCCGCGCACGGTGTGCTTGCCCAGGTCCTCGGGCAGCTCGACGGCGGTCAGCACCTTGAGCTTCTCCGCGACCAGCGCCTTCGGGTGGAAGGAGCCGGGCTCCTCCATCGCGGTGAGCGCGAGCAGTTGCAGCAGGTGGTTCTGGATGACGTCGCGGGCGGCGCCGATGCCGTCGTAGTAGCCGGCCCGGCCGCCGATGCCGATGTCCTCGGCCATGGTGATCTGTACGTGGTCGACGTACGACCGGTTCCAGATCGGCTCGAACATGGTGTTGGCGAACCGCAGCGCCAGGATGTTCTGAACCGTCTCCTTGCCCAGGTAGTGGTCGATCCGGAAGACCTCGTTGGGCGGGAAGACGTCGTGCACGATCTGGTTGAGGTCCTGCGCGCTCGTCAGGTCGTGCCCGAACGGCTTCTCGATCACCGCGCGCCGCCAGGACTGGCCCTGGCCCTCGGACAGCCCGTGCTTCTTGAGCTGCTGGACGACGTCGGGGAAGAACTTGGGCGGCACGGAGAGGTAGAAGGCGAAGTTGCCGCCGGTGCCCCGGGCCTTGTCGAGCTCGTCGATGGTCGACTTGAGGGTCTTGAACGCCTCGTCGTCGTCGAACACACCGGGGACGAACCGGAAGCCCTCGGCGAGCTGTTGCCAGACCTCCTCGCGGAAGGGGGTGCGGGCGTGTTCCTTGACGGCGTCGTGGACGACCTGCGCGAAGTCCTCGTCCGCCCAGTCGCGGCGGGCGAAGCCGACGAGCGAGAAGCCCGGCGGCAGCAGGCCGCGGTTGGCCAGGTCGTAGACGGCGGGCATCAGCTTTTTACGGGACAAATCGCCCGTGACGCCAAAGATGACCAGGCCCGACGGCCCCGCGATACGCGGGAGCCGTCGGTCCTGAGCGTCACGCAGCGGGTTGTCACCGCTTGCGGAAGCAGAGGTCAAGTCACGCCTCCGAAGGGGCGAGCCGCTTGAGTTCGGCCTGAGTGGACTTGAGCAGGTCGGTCCAGGCGGACTCGAACTTCTCCACGCCCTCGTCCTCCAGCAGCTGGACGACCTCGTCGTACGAGACCCCGGCGCCGGCGAGCGCGTCGATGTCCTTCTGGGCCTGCGCGTAGCCGCCGCGCACCGTGTCACCGGTGATCTCGCCGTGGTCGGCGGTGGCCTCCAAGGTGGCCTCCGGCATGGTGTTGACGGTGCCGGGGGCGACCAGGTCGGTCACGTAAATGGTGTCCGGCAGCGACGGGTCCTTGACGCCGGTCGAGGCCCACAGCGGGCGCTGCTTGTTGGCGTTCTTCTTGTCGAGGGCGGCCCAGCGGTCGGAGGCCGCCGTCTTGGCGTCGACGGAGCCGAAGATCTCCTCGAACGCCTGGTAGGCGAGCCGGGCGTTGGCCAGCGCGGCCTTGCCCTTGAGCGCGGTGGCCTCGCCGCCGATCTTGTCGAGGCGCTTGTCGATCTCGGTGTCCACGCGGGACACGAAGAAGGACGCGACCGACTCGATCGTGGACAGGTCCAGACCGGCGGCCTTGGCCGTCTCCAGACCGGTCAGGTAGGCGTCCATCACCGCGCGGTAGCGCTCCAGCGAGAAGATCAGCGTGACGTTGACGCTGATGCCCTTGCCGATGGTCTCGGCGATGGCCGGCAGCCCGGCCTCGGTCGCCGGGATCTTGATGAAGGTGTTCGGCCGGTCGACGAGCCAGGCGAGCTGCTTGGCCTCGGCGATGGTCGCCGCCGTGTTGTGCGCGAGGCGCGGGTCGACCTCGATGGAGACCCGGCCGTCACGGCCGCCGGTGGCGTCGAAGACCGGACGCAGCACGTCGGCCGCGTCACGGACGTCCGCCGTGGTGATCATGCGGACCGCCTCTTCGACGGTCACCTTGCGGGTGGCGAGGTCGGTGAGCTGCTGCTCGTAACCGTCACCGCTGGAAATGGCCTTCTGGAAGATCGACGGGTTGGTGGTGACACCCACCACGTGCTGCTGGTCGATCAGCTCGGCGAGATTGCCGGACGTGATCCGCTTGCGGGACAGGTCGTCCAGCCAGATCGCGACGCCTTCGTCGGAGAGGCGCTTGAGTGCGTCTGTCATGAGTAATGCATCTCCTACTGGTTCGTATGGGGGCGTCAGCGTCCGGCGGCGGCGATCGAGTCGCGCGCGGCCGCGGCGACGGCCTCTGAGGTGAGACCGAACTCGCGGTACAGCACCTTGTAGTCGGCGGAAGCGCCGTAGTGCTCCAGCGAGACGATCCGGCCGGTGTCGCCGACGTAGCGGTGCCAGGTCAGACCGATGCCGGCCTCGACGGCGACACGCGCCTTCACGTCCGGCAGCAGAATGCCGTCGCGGTACGCCTGGTCCTGCTCCTCGAACCACTCGACGCACGGCATCGAGACCACGCGGGTCGGGATGCCGTCGGCTTCGAGCGCCTCGCGGGCCTCGACGGCGAGCTGGACCTCGGAGCCGGTGCCGATCAGGATCACCTGCGGCCGGCCTCCCTCGGCCTCGAACAGGATGTAGCCGCCCTTGGCCGCGTCCTGGTCCGCCTCGTACGTCGGGACGTTCTGCCGGGTGAGGGCCAGGCCGTGCGGCGCGGGCTTCTCGTTGTGCCGGCGGGTGATCTCGCGCCAGGCGGTGACGGTCTCGTTCGCGTCGGCCGGGCGGACCATGTTCAGGCCCGGGATGGCGCGCAGCGCGGCCATGTGCTCGACCGGCTGGTGGGTCGGGCCGTCCTCGCCGAGGCCGATGGAGTCGTGCGTCCACACGTAGGTGACCGGCAGCCGCATCAGCGCGGCGAGCCGGACGGCGGGGCGCATGTAGTCGGAGAACGTCAGGAACGTTCCGCCGTAGATGCGGGTGTTGCCGTGCAGCGCGATGCCGTTCATGGTCGAACCCATGGCGTGTTCGCGGATGCCCCAGTGCACGGTGCGGCCGTACGGGCTCGCCTCCGGCAGCGGGTTGCCCGTCGGGAGGAAGGACGAGGAGGCGTCGATCGTGGTGTTGTTCGAGCCCGCGAGGTCGCTGGAGCCGCCCCACAGCTCGGGGATGACGCCGCCCAGCGCCTGGAGCACCGCGCCGGACGCCTTACGGGTCGCGACATCCTTGCCGACCGGGAAGGAGGGCAGCGCCTTCTCCCAGCCGTCGGGCAGCTCGGCCGCGTGGATCCGGTCGAACTCGACGGCGCGCTCCGGGTTGGCGGCGCGCCACTCCTCGAACCGCTTGGCCCAGACCGCGTGCGCCTCGGTGCCGCGGTCGACGACCTTGCGGACGTGCGAGAAGACCGCGTCGCCGACCTCGAAGGTCTGCTCGGGGTCGAAGCCCAGCACCTTCTTGGTCGCGGCGACCTCTTCGTCGCCGAGCGCGGAGCCGTGCGAGGCGCCGGTGTTCTGCGCGTTCGGAGCAGGCCAGGCGATGATCGTGCGGGCCGCGATGATCGAGGGGCGCCCGGTCTCGGCCTGGGCCGCCTTGAGCGCGCCGTAGAGCGCCTCCACGTCGAAGTCGCCGTCGGGCGACTGGTCGACGCGCTGGATGTGCCAGCCGTACGCCTCGTAGCGCTTGAGTACGTCCTCGGAGAGCGCGGTCTCGGTGTCGCCCTCGATCGAGATGTGGTTGTCGTCGTAGATCGCGACGATGTTGCCGAGCTTCTGGTGCCCGGCCAGCGAGCTGACCTCGGACGAGACGCCCTCCTCGATGTCACCGTCGGACACGATCGCCCAGATGGTGTGGTCGAAGGGGGACGTGCCCTCGGCGGCGTCCGGGTCGAACAGGCCGCGCTCGTAGCGGGCGGCCATCGCCATGCCCACGGCGTTGCCGATGCCCTGGCCGAGCGGTCCCGTGGTGGTCTCGACGCCCCGGGTGTGGCCGTGCTCCGGGTGGCCCGGGGTCTTGCTGCCCCAGGTGCGGAAGGCCTTGAGGTCGTCGAGCTCCAGGCCGTAGCCGGCCATGTAGAGCTGGATGTAGAGGGTCAGGCTGGTGTGCCCCGGGGAAAGGACGAAGCGGTCGCGTCCCGTCCAGTCGGCGTCGCTCGGGTCGTGCCGCATCAGCTTCTGGAAAAGCAGGTACGCGGCGGGCGCGAGGCTCATGGCCGTTCCGGGATGGCCGTTGCCGACCTTCTGCACGGAATCCATGGCCAGGACACGAACGGTATCGACAGCCCGCTGGTCCAGTTCGGTCCACTCGAAATCTGTGGTGGTCGGCTTGGTGCTCACCCTGGTTCAGGGCTCCTCTCCACAAGGTCGAAAGGGCCGGTGACACGGTGCCTACCGGCCGTTGCCGAGCCTACCCCCGCCGGAGCGTGCGGCTATTCGACTGTCCATCGGTCGGGAAAGGCCCAGCGCCCGGGGCAACCGAATTCGCGGATGGGGCATTCCCGGCGCGCGGCGGCCGGACGGTGTCCAGCCTGCCGTAAGCGCCCCGCTTCGCCCGTCGCCAACACGACCCACCCCCGGGACGGACGGCGTATCGGCTGCGTCTAGAGTGCAGGGGTACGCGCAAGTATTTACCGGGCCTTCATGTTCGGTGACTGGGCCTTCAGGTTCGGTGCTTGCTGGCCTTTCTCGCAGCGAGAGCTGCTGATGTCTCTTCCAGGGGTGTGCGTGACGGCCGTCGAATCCCGTCCAGTGGGGGCACTGGGTACGCCCCCCGGCCATCGGCCGTTCGGGGCCCGCGTCAAGGCATTCGTCGCATTGACGAAGCCGCGGATCATCGAACTGTTGCTGATCACCACCGTGCCGGTGATGTTCCTGGCAGCCGAGGGAATTCCCGATCTCTGGCTGGTGCTGGTCACCTGCGTGGGCGGGTACCTCTCCGCGGGCGGCGCGAACGCCCTCAACATGTATCTCGACCGCGATATCGACGCGCTCATGCACCGCACCGAGCACCGTCCGCTGGTCACCGGGATCGTCTCGCCGCGCGAAGGGCTCGTCTTCGGGCTCGCGCTCGTCGTGATCTCCACCGCCTGGTTCGTCTTCCTGGTCAACGCGCTGTCGGCGGCGCTGTCGCTCGCGGCGGTGCTGTTCTACGTCGTCGGCTACACGATGATCCTCAAGCGGCGCACCTCGCAGAACATCGTCTGGGGCGGCATCGCGGGCTGCATGCCGGTCTTCATCGGCTGGTCCGCCGTCACGAACTCGGTGTCCTGGGCCGCGGTCGTCCTGTTCCTCGTCATCTTCTTCTGGACGCCGCCGCACTACTGGCCGCTGTCGATGAAGGTCAAGGACGACTACGCCAGGGCGGGCGTGCCGATGCTCCCGGTGGTCGCCTCCAACACGGTGGTCGCCCGGCAGATCGTCGCCTACAGCTGGGTGATGGTCGCGGTCTCGCTGGCGCTCTGGCCGCTGGGCTACGTCGGCTGGTTCTACCCGCTGGTGGCGATCGTGGCCGGCGCGTGGTGGCTCAAGGAGGCGCACGGGCTCCAGGCGCGCGCCAGGTCCGGGGTCACCGGCGGCAAGCTCAAGGAGATGCGGCTGTTCCACTGGTCGATCACGTACGTGTCGCTGCTTTTCCTGGCTGTGGCGATCGACCCCTTCCTTCGCTAGACGCGGCTCCCCGCGGCGGGCGCCTCACGGCGTGCCGGTCGTGGACACGGATCTTCTCCGGGCGGTCCGGGTGGTGAAAACCACCCGG
>NZ_JAYMZR010000148.1:8122-12044 GCF_035828615.1 Streptomyces sp. H27-D2
AACCCCCCCCCCCCCGCCCGTCGCCAGTTGATCTACTCGTCGGTAGCATCCTGTGCATGGCAGACACCGAGCAGGCCGAAGAGATCACACCCGCCCCCGAGGCCGGGGCGCGGAGCTCCGCCGACAGCCGGGCCGAGCGCAGGGCGGCCAAGCTGGCCAAGGAGATCGGCGCGTTCGCCAAGAGCCACGGCGGCAGCGCGGAGGGCCAGCTCGCGCACATCGGCCGTGGCGTCATCCGGATCGCCCTGGTCGGCGCCAACGGCGAGTGGGGCACCCTGGTCGCCCCGTCGCAGGGCATCGCGCAGCGCGCCGCGGAACTCGCCGGGCTCACCCTGCGCGAAGACTTCGACGGCGAACTCGCCGCCAAGGTCCGCACCGGACCGTACGAGTGGTCGCGGATGGCCGGCCTGCAGATCGGTGGCCCGAGCAACGACTAGCCGGGTACCGGCCCTTTTCGCCGACACCTCAGCCCGTCCGGCCCGTTAAACCCGTGGGGCCGCACGGCCCCACGGGCGTCGACGGGCGGGGAGGCACGCATGCTGGAAGGTCACGGGGACGCGCTGCATCCGCACGTGGATCAGCGCAGCCACGGCGCTGTGCACAGCGAACTCGGCACCGGCTCCTTCGAGCGGCATCTCGCCGAGGCCGCGGGGACCAGCGGGCCCGCGCCCCGCGGCACCACCTTCTTCAACAGTGAGATCGGCCTCGCCGTGCGCCGCTGGTGCCCGCCGCTGCTCGACCTCGCGCCGCACTGCCGCCCCGCCTGCTACCTCGCCCGGCGGCGCGAGCTGGGCTCCTACCGCGCCGGGCTGCTGCTGCTGGGATCGGGCATCGGCACCTTCCTGCTCGAAGCCGGCACGCCCAGCGGCCTGACCTCGATCGCGGAACTCTCCTCGGCCGCGGCCGGCCGCGCCCACGAGGTGCTGCGCCTCGAACCGCTGGCCGAGCAGGTCGCCGACACCTCCGGCACGGTCGACTCCTTCCTCGCCAACATCGCCGAAGCCGTCTACGCGGGCGCGCTCAGCGCCACCGCGTTCGCCTCCGGCGTCACACGCTGCGAGGAGACCGCGCCCGGAGCGGGCGAGGTGCGCCGGGCGGCCGGCCGCTGGCTGCGCACCCGGGAGACCGGCGAGCGGCCGGGCGGAGCCCGCGCTCGAACGGCATCTGCTGTGGAGCGCCGTCGCGACCGGGCTGCCCGTACAGCTGCACTGCGGCGACCCGCGGGCGCTGACCGGATTCCTGCGGGCCACCGCGGGGGCCGGGACGGATCTGGTGCTGCTGCCGGGACACCCGCACCACGTCCAGGCGGCGCGGCTCGCGGGCGTCCACCCCGCACGTCTACGCCGATGTCGGCCCCCGGCCGGAGGAGACGCTCGGCCAGGTGCCGTTCGGCAAGCTGATGTTCTCGACGGGCACGCGGGCGCTGCCGGAGCTGTACGTGGTCGGCGCCCGGCGGCTCGCCGCCGCGATGGAACGGCTCGCGGGCCGCTGGGTCGCGGACGGGGTGTGTGCCCCGCCGGACGCCCGCCGGATGGTCGAACGCGTCGCGGCCGGAACCGCCGGCCGGGTCTACCGGTTGGAAGCGGCGCTGGAGGCGGCGGCCTCGGGCTGAACGGCCTCGGGCTCGCCCGCCGGAGCGGGCACGGCGGATGCGGTGGTCTCAGCAGTGGGCTCAGTGGTCCCAGCGCTCTCAGGGGACTGCTCGCCGCGTTCGCGCAGGCAGAGCAGCACCCGCAGGACGGCGATCCACACCAGGCAGGAGCCCAGCATGTGCAGCCCGACGACCAGCTCGGGCTGGCCCAGGAAGTACTGCGTGTAGCCGATCGCGCCCTGGGCGAGCAGCACGCCGAGGAGTTCGAGGACGGTCCGGCGCCGGTCCGCCGGGGCCTTGACCGCGCGCAGGGTGAACCACAGGGCGACGGTCAGGCCCAGCACGATGAAGACGAAGTCCACGTGCAGCTGGGTGACCTCCCGCCAGTCCAGCGGAATGCGGTGCACGTCCTTGGACGCGTCGCCCGCGTGCTTGCCCGCGCCGGTGACCACCGTGCCGATCATGATGAGCACGCCGCTCGCGACGACCAGCAGCCAGGACAGCTGACGGACCGGCCTGACGACCAGATCGCGCGGCTCGGCGTCGCCCTCGCGGGTGCGCTGCCAGCCCACCACGGAGACGGTGAGCAGCGAGGTGGAGAGCAGGAAGTGCGCGCTGACGATGTACGGGTTGAGCCCGGTCAGCACGGTGACGCCGCCCACCACGGCGTTGCCCATGACGATCCAGAACTGCGCCCAGCCGAGCCGGGTGAGCGATCGCCGCCGCGGGGAGCGGGCCCGCGCGGCGATGATGAACAGCCCGACGACGGCGCAGAGCACGTACGTCAGCATCCGGTTGCCGAACTCGATGACGCCGTTGATCCCCATCTCACGGGTGGGCGTCAGGCTTTCCTCGGTGCACGTGGGCCAGGTCGGGCAGCCCAGGCCCGACTGGGTGAGCCGGACGGCGCCGCCGGTGACGACGATGACGACGGCCATCACCACGGTGGCGAGCGCGGCCCGCCGTACGAAGCGGGCGGAGGGCTGCCAGCGCTGCGCGATCTGCTCAAGGGGATTCAACGAATTCGGCACGCGGTCATGGTATGCGGCCCCTTGTGCAAACTTTCACGAGGGGTCCGGACACGCGGGTCCGGACGTGCGGGCCTGTCGTGGCGGCCGGAGACGCGTGGCTCCGCGCGGCTCCGCTCGCCGGCCGCGCGCAGCATCGCGCGGAACACCAGATGCTCGCCCGGCTGGTGGCTGCCGCGGCCCGGCACCAGGGTGCGCGCCCGCTCGTAGCAGCCGACGGCCTGGGAGAGCAGGCCGGCGTTGCGGTAGATCATCCCGGCCTCCTGCTCCGCGATGGCCCAGTCCAGCGTCTCCCAGCCCGAGCCGTGGCCCGCCGGGCCGCCGCCCCGGGCTCATTCCCAGCGGAAGAACTTCGCCGCCGCGCCGAGGCCGAGCACCGACCAGAGCGCGAGGATGCCGAGGTCGCCCCACGGCATGCCCGAGCCGTGCTGGAGGACGTCCCGCAGGCCGTCCGACAGGGCCGAGACGGGCAGCAGTTCGAGTACGGACCGGGCCGCGCCGGGGAACTTGTCGAGCGGCACGATGACCCCGCCGCCGACCAGCAGCAGGATGAAGACGAGGTTGGCGGCGGCGAGCGTGGCCTCGGCCTTGAGCGTTCCGGCCATCAGCAGGCCGAGGCCGGAGAAGGCGGCCGTGCCGAGGAGGAGCAGCGGGATCACGGCGAGCGGGTTGCCGTGCGGGGACCAGCCCAGCGCGAAGGCGATGACGGTGAGCAGCGCGATCTGCAGGATCTCGGTGACCAGCACCGAGAGGGTCTTGGCCGTCATCAGGGCCCAGCGCGGCAGCGGCGAGGAGCCGAGCAGCTTGAGCACCCCGTAGCGCCGCTCGAAGCCGGTCGCGATGGCCTGGCCGGTGAACGCGGTGGACATGACCGCGAGGGCCAGCACGCCGGGCGCCAGGAAGTCGACGGCCTCGCCGCTGCCGGTGTCGATGATGTCGACGGCGCTGAAGAGGACCAGCAGCAGCGTGGGGATGACGACGGTGAGCAGCAGCTGCTCACCGTTGCGCAGCAGCATCCGGGTCTCCAGCGCGGTCTGCGCGCGGATCATGCGGGGGAGCGGCGCCGCGCCCGGCTTCGGGGTGAAGGCGCCGGTGGCCTTCGTGCCGGTGGCGGTCATGAACGCAGCTCCTTGCCGGTCAGTTCGAGGAAGACGTCCTCCAGGGTGTGCCGCTCGACCGAGATCCGGTCCGGCATGACGCCGTTCTGGGCGCACCAGGAGGCGACGGTGGCGAGCAGCTGCGGGTCGATTCCGCCGGTGACGCGGTACGAGCCCGCGGTCAGCTCGACCGCCGCCGAGTCCGC
>NZ_JAYMZR010000149.1:0-11865 GCF_035828615.1 Streptomyces sp. H27-D2
GAACGGCCCCGGCCCCGGCGCGCGGCGGGCCAGGGGGCGCACTCCGCAGCCGCCGCGCCCGTCGTCCATCGCCCCCGCGGCTGGCGCGCCGGGGCATCCGAGAGGTATCCCTGTGACCATGTCCGATGCGCCGCCGTCGCCGTCCGAGCCCTCCGAAGCCCCCTTCCTGGCACTTCTCGCCCGCGGCGCGCCCGCCGAGGAGTACGAGCGGCCGGTGCTGCGCGCCCGCGCGGACGGGGCCGGCCCCGAAGCGCTCGCCGCCCTGGAGCGCGACAAACTGCGCGCGCTGCGGGTACGGAGCGAGCTGGAGGGCCGCCGCCGGCGCGAAGCGGAGCTGTCCGCGCTCTTCGAGACGGCGCACGACCTGGCCGGGCTGCGCGACCTCGACGCGGTGCTGCACGCGATCGTGCAGCGCGCCCGCTCGCTGCTCGGCACCGCGGTCGCGTATCTGACGCTGAACGACCCCAAGGCCGGCGACACGTATATGCGGGTCACCGACGGCTCCGTCTCGGCGCGCTTCCAGCAACTGCGGCTCGGCATGGGGGAGGGACTCGGCGGGCTCGTCGCGCAGACCGCCCGCCCGTACGTCACCGACAGCTATTTCGACGACCCCCGCTTCGAGCACACCCGCACGATCGACTCGGGCGTCAGCGACGAGGGGCTGGTCGCGATTCTCGGCGTGCCGCTGATGCTCGGCAGCGGCGTCATCGGCGTGCTGTTCGCCGCCGACCGCAGGGCCCGCGTCTTCGAACGCGAACAGATCGCGCTGCTCGCCTCTTTCGCCGCGCACGCCGCCGTGGCCATCGACACCGCCCATCTGCTGGCCGAGACACGCTCCGCGCTCACCGAACTGGAAGCCGCCAACGAGATCATCAGGGACCGCAGCGCGGTGATCGAGCGAGCCTCCGAGGTGCACGACCGGCTGACCGAACTGGTGCTGCGCGGCGGCGGCGTGCACGATGTCGCCGCCGCGCTCGCCGAAGTGCTCAGCGGCTCGGTCGAGTTCCTGGCGGCGCCGGCGCTCCCGGCCGCGACGGCGGCAGCGGTGGAGCGCTCGCGCGCGGACGGTCACGCTGTGCCGCACCAAGACGCTGTGCCGCACAGGGGCGCCAACGGCGGCAACGGCACCAACAGCGGCAGCGACAGCCCCGACCCGGGCAGCCGCAGGGGCAAGGAGGCCGCCGCCCCGGACGCCTGGGTCGCAGCCGTGTCCGCGGGCGGTGAGCTCCTCGGCGCGCTCGTCCTGCACGGCCATCCCGGACTCGACCCCGTCGACCAGCGCACCCTGGAGCGCGCCGCGATGGTCACCTCGCTGCTGCTGCTCGCCCGGCGCGCCGCCGGCGAGGCCGAGCAACGGGTCCGCGGCGAACTGCTGGACGACCTCCTCGACGCCCCCGACCGCGATCCGCGGCTGCTGCGGGAGCGGTCCGCCCGGCTGCGCGCCGACCTCGACGCGCCGCACCTGGTGCTGGCCGCCCGGATGGAAACCACCACGGCGCGGGCAGCGGACCAGCAGACCGCCGACCGTCAGCGGCTGTGGTCCGCGGCGTCCCACCTGGCGGCCACCCGGCACGGCCTGGCCGCCGCCCGCGACGGCGGCACCGTACTGTTGCTGCCGCTCTCGCCGGCCACCGGCCGGGCCGAGGACGGCGACGCGGGCGCTGCCACCACCGCCCGGCGGCTCGCCGCGCTGCTCGGCGCGGCCGTCAACGGGCCGGTGACCGTCGGGGCCTCCGCACCCGTCCCGGCGCCGGCCGCGCGTCCCGGCGAGGTGGCTCGCGCGTACGAGGAGGCGCGGCGCTGCCTCGACGCGCTGCGCGTCCTGGGCCGCGCCGGCGAGGGCGCCGCGGCCGAGGACTTCGGCTTCCTGGGCCTGCTGCTCGCCGACACCCGCGATGTGGACGGCTTCGTCCGGCGCACTCTCGGCGCGGTCGTCGACTACGACACCCGGCGCGGTACGGATCTGGTCCGCACCCTGGACGCGTATTTCGCCTCCGGCAGCAGCCCGGCCCGTACGAAGGACGAACTCCACGTCCACGTCAACACGGTCGCGCAGCGGCTGGAGCGGATCGGCCGGCTCCTCGGCCCGGACTGGCAGTCCCCGGCCCGAGCCTTGGAGATCCAGCTCGCCCTGCGCCTGCACCGGCTCGCGACGCCCGACCCGCGCTGACCGGTCCCCTCGCGCGCCGGGGGAGGGGACCGGGTTGCGCCCGACGGGCTAACCCCGAGGGCGGGCGCCGGCGGTCTGCGGCAGCGTGGGCCCGGACCAGAGGCACCCGACGAAAGGCGATGACCATGACTGAGGACAGCAAGCCCGGCGAGAGTGCGATGGACAAGATGCGGGGCATGGCCAAGGAGATGGCCGGCAAGGCGTCCGGCAACGACCGGATGAAGGCTGAGGGCAAGACCGATCAGGCCAAGGGCAAGGCGAAGGAAGCGGCCGAGGACGCGAAGGAGACCATGGGCGGGGTCAAGGACTCGATGACGGACGACGACAAGCACTGACGCCGGGCTCCGAGGGGAGCCCGACGCGTTACGCACGCCGGGGCGCGGACCGAGAAGGTCCGCGCCCCGGCACGCGCCGTTGCGCGGTGGGCCGCCGGAGTCAGACGGTACGAGTGGCCGGGGCCGACTCACCGGGGTTTTCGGAGCCGCTGGAGCCGCCGGGGCTGCGGGAGTCGGCCGCGGTACCTCGCCCCGTACGGCCTGCCCGGTCGTCGGCAGCGGCGGCGGCCCCGCCGGTTCCGGCGGGGCGCGAGGAGGTCGGCTCGATGGCGGCCAGATCCCGGTGCCGGGTCTCCTTGGCGACGCCCACCGCGATGAGGGTGATCACCGACGCGGCGATCACGTACAGGGCGATCGGCGTCGAGCTGTCGTAGTCGGCGAGCAGCGCGGTCGCGATGAGCGGGGCGGGCGCACCGGCCGCGACCGAGGCGAACTGCGCGCCGATCGAGGCGCCCGAGTAGCGCATCCGGGTCGCGAACATCTCCGAGAAGAAGGCCGCCTGCGGCGCGTACATCGCGCCGTGGAAGACCAGACCGACGGTGACCGCGAGGACCAGCGCCCCAAAGCTCTTGGTGTCGATCAGGGCGAAGAACGGGAACGCCCACAGCCCCACCCCGGCCGCACCCAGCAGATAGACGGGCCGCCGGCCGACCCGGTCCGACAGCGCGCCCCAGGCCGGGATCACCGCGAAGTGCGCAGCGGAGGAGATGAGGACGGCGTTCAGCGCCGTCTGTTTGTCCAAACCGGCCTGCACGGTGGCGTATACGAGGATGAAGGCTGTGATGACGTAGTAGCTGATGTTCTCGGCCATCCGGGCGCCCATCGCGACCAGCACGTCCCGCCAGTGATCGCGAAGGACCGCGACCAGCGGCATCCGCTCGACCGCGCCGTCGGCGCCGGCGTCCGCCTTGCGCGCCTCGGCCTTCGCCAACGCGGCCTTGAAGACAGGTGATTCATCGACGGACAGCCGAATCCACAGACCGACCAGCACCAGCACACCGGACAGCAGGAACGGCACCCGCCAACCCCACGCGGCGAACGCCGAGTCCGACAGCAGGGCGGTCAGCGCCGACAGCACGCCGGTCGCCAGCAACTGCCCGGCAGGCGCTCCGGTCTGCGGCCAGGAGGCCCAGAAACCACGCCGCTCGGCGTCCCCGTGCTCCGACACCAGCAGCACCGCTCCGCCCCACTCGCCACCGAGGGCGAACCCCTGCACCAGGCGCAACAGGGTGAGGAGTACGGGGGCCATCGCCCCGACGGTCGCGTGAGTCGGCAGCAAGCCGATGCAGAAGGTCGCGCCGCCCATCATCAGCAGGCTGATCACCAGCAGCTTCTTGCGGCCGAGCCGGTCGCCGTAATGGCCGAAGACCAACGCCCCGACCGGCCGCGCCGCGAAGCCGACCGCGTACGTCAAAAACGACAACAGCGTTCCGACCAGCGGATCCGAGTCGGGGAAGAACAACTGGTTGAAGACGATCGCGGCGGCCGCGCCGTAGAGGAAGAAGTCGTACCACTCGATGGTCGTGCCGATGAGGCTCGCGGCGACGATGCGGCGAAGGCTGGAGGGGGTTGTGGGCACGGGGGCGGGGGTGGACATGGTCACCACTTCCGGGGGACGGTTGCGTGTTGCCATACCGTAGAAACGCCCAGGTCACCGTCCCATGTGGTGAGACACCATGCTTCGTCTGTCGGGTGTGCGCGTTTCCCCCATGGATGCCCTCGGGGTGCACCTGGAAGCGCCGGGCGCGGCCTTGGGCGAGGGTCGTGAAAATTGTGCTTTTGGCATGTTCTGGCGGGGGCGTGCTGACTCCAGTGCTGGTTTGATGCTGACCCAAAAGCCCACGTCATCACCCCTTGTCACCGCTCCCGTGCTGACTTGGTGCTGATTACGGAGGTTGCACTCCGTCATTGAGGCGACCCCCGTGATGTGGACACACCTGACAATGGATCTTGTAGATCCTGGAAGGTGTAGATCCGCATGGCAAGGCTTTCGAAGTACAGCCCGGAGTTCCGGTCCGACGCGGTGGCGTTGTGGCGGGCTTCGGCCGGCCGGGGGACGTTCCGGGACGTCGCCGCCGATCTGAACATCAACCCTGAGACGTTGCGGACGTGGGTGCGTGACGCCCAGGGCCGTCCGGTGTCCGGCGGCGGGCCGGAGCCGGAGGGCGCCCAGGCGGAACTGGCCCGGCTGCGGGCGGAGACCGCCCGGCTGCTTTCTGCAGGTCTCCCGCTCCGGCTACTACCGGTGGACCGCCGGAGCCGGGGCCCGCGCCGGGCGTCAGGCCGCCGACGACGCGCTGGTGGCCGAGATCAGCGAGATCCACGCCGAGCGCAAGGAGACCTACGGAACCCGCCGCGTCCACGCCGGGCTGCGGGGTATCGGGCACACCGTCAACCGCAAGCGGGTGGAGCGGTTGATGCGCCGGCGCGGCATCGCGGGCCGCCGTCTGCGGCGACGCAAGCGCACGACGGTCCCGGACCGGCTCGCACCGCCCGCCCCGGATCTGGTCCACCGCGACTTCACCGCCGGGCAGCTGGACGAGAAGTGGTGCGGTGACATCACTTATGTCCAGGTCGGCAGCCGCTGGCTCTACCTCGCGTCGGTCCTGGACATGTGCTCACGCCGCGTCATCGGCTGGTCCATGGCGACCCACATGCGCTCCGAACTGGTCATCGACGCCCTCAAGATGGCCGTGGCCGGCTGCGGCGGGAACGTCGCCGGAGTGATCTTCCATTCGGACCGCGGGTCGCAGCTTGGGTTCAAGGAGTCGTCGCAACACTGCTGGTCTGCAATGATCGCCGAGGTCCTCGGCGGGGGTTCGCCAGCCGAGAGTTTTGCGTGGGCGCTTGTTGAGGGCCGCCGCGACGGCGTCGAGGTCGCTGCGACTGTGCCGGGACAAGTCGGTGCCCTTGGGGAAGTACTGCCGGAGCGGGGCGGCAGGTGTCCACAGAATTATTGCGAGCGTATTTCGTTTTGCTCAACCGGTATCCGATAGGTGGCATGGTGCGAGATGATGACGCCTCGGCATACTCCCAACTGTGGGTAACGTTGCAAGCCAGGTGTGGAACGGGAGCCACATGACTCTTGCCGGTGCGAAAGCATCTGAACGCACCACTCAGCCGCTCACCCGCTCACAAATCGTGGCAGCAGGAATGCGCTTGCTCAAGCGTGAAGGAGCGGCTGGGCTCAGCATGCGCAAGCTGGCCAATGAACTGGGGAAGGCGCCGGCCGCCGTCTACCGGCACTTGAGCGACAAACGCGAGCTGATGTCACTGCTGTTTGATGAAGTTTCACGTCAATTCGTCATCCCAGACGCCGGAGACGATCCCCGTGAGGAGATCATCGAAGCAGTGGAGAACGCGCACCGAGTCATGGAGGAGCATAAGTGGATCGTCACCGTAATACTTGACGGCACGTTGCTCACACCCAACTCTTTGCGTCTGTCTCAGTTCATCCTGAACACGATGATCCGGGGAGGGATGAGCGACGCGCAGGCTGCGCGCCTGCACGTCGCTATCTGGCAGTATGTCTTGGGTCACCTTCTCGTAGCACAGAGCAAGGGGTGGTATTTGCTCCCCCGCTCATACAACGGGTTCACCAGAATCGGAGACAAGCTCGACGAATATCCCGCAGTCAGGCGTATCGCCCCGGTGGTGAATGAAATGAGTGACCACGAGCGCTTCGCTGCCGGGCTGAAGGCGCTGCTGGACGGGGCGTTTGCTGAGACGGCTGACTGATCCAGTTCGTATGCATTGAGGGGTTGAGGAAATTTAATTCCAGCGACTCCAGCCCAGAGCGTAGGCAATTCACCTATCAAGTATCATCCCAAGTGGAGAATCGCATCGTCCGCTTTCGCGCAGAAATCCGGATCCGAATCAGGCGCTTCGTGGTTGCCACAGGTGTGAGACGGCCTCGCGCCCGTGCAGGATCACCGGGCTGGGAGGAGCTTCCTCGGCCGGAAAGAACTTCGTGAGTTCATGGCGGCCGCTGATCCTTAGCTTCCGGTAGGAGTGGGTGAGGTGCGACTCGACGTTTCGTAAGCTCACCTGCAGCAGCCGCGCGATGCTCGGGTTACTCATTCCTCGGGAAGCGTGTTCGGCGACCTGTCGCTCCGTGGGCGTCAGAAGCGATTCTGTGGAAGTCTTCCGGGGATCCGGTCGACCACCTGCGTTGCGTAGTGCGCGCTGAACTACTTCGACAAGTCCGTCAGCCCCGAGTGAGATGCCCAGCTCATTGGCGCGGTGCAGCAGTTCACGTGCGCGGATCGCGTTTCCGCCCTGCTGGTGCGCCTGACCGGCCACGTAAAGGGAGCGGGCGAAGAGCAGCGGTGCCTCCTCCGAATCGAGGAGCTCCAGCGCCTTCTTTGAATGCCTCAAAGCGTCACTCCCCGACGTGACCGACGCCAAAGTCAGGAGGGCTCGCCCCAGCGCGAATGGGGCGGACCAACGTTGAGCGAGTTCGACCTCTTCCCGCGCAAGGCGCCGTGCATCCGGAAGGTTGCCTACACCGGCCTGTAGGATTGCCCTTGTTGAGCGCCACGGAAGGATTGCTGGGTTGGTCACCTTCCAGCGTCGCAATTCCTTCTCGCAATGCGTGATCAAGCCGAGGGCCCGCTGGGTCTCTCCCAACCGTCCCAGGGCGCGTGCCGCGCTGTGCATGAGGTGGAGCTGCCACCACGTCACTGAAGGATTGGGGAAAGGGAGAGCGGAGCTGAGCAGGTCGGCGACCTTGGCGACCTGGTTCTTCTCCAGGGCCACATTGATCAGCACACTGCGGGCGAGCGCGCCGACGTGGTGTCGGTCCGCGCTGATCCGCTGCAGGAGCGTCAACGCTTGACGGGCGTCGTCGTCGGCGGTTTCGAGCAAGCCCCGATGCAGTTGGATCAGGCTCCGTATGGCCAGGGCCTCTGCCACGCGGGTAACAGCTCCTTCTGCACAGGCAATCTGCACCTCCGCATCAATGTGCCGGAGTGCCTCGCCGAAATGACCGGACCACAGCAGCCCGAGAAGGGCGTAATACCACGGCGGCGAGCCGTAGGGTGCCCGCGGTGTCGAGAGGATGGTGTGGGCGATTCGCTGCACCGCTGTTGCCGAATCGCCCATCGCCGTACGCAGCAGGAGGAGTGATTCCAGGCGTTCCTCGCCCATCGATGCATGGCCGCTCGCGGCTGCCCTGTTATCGAGCCGGGGCTCGAACAAGGTATATGTGCCGTCGTGCAGACGGGCATGGGTGAGTTGCCGACGTAGCTGTGCAGCAGCCGCCTCATCACTCCATCGGACCTGGTGGTAGGCATGTTCCAGCACCTGGCGTGCCTCAAAGGGTTCGTCCAGATGGAGAAGGATGTCGGCAAGACGCAGCGACTCTTCCGCCCGCTCCCGGAGCCCGACGGTGAGGTCTGCGAGCGCGGACTGTGCGCGCAAGGATGCGGGAAGATCCAGGCCCATTAGAGCCTGGACACGCAGCTTCTCGGTCCGGACGATCAGGTGTTCCGGGATCCCGTGCAGTAAAATCTTGTCGATCAAATCCATGGCTGCATCCGCGTGCTGGGGGAGGAGCTCCTCTGCGGCATCCAACAAGAGCCGTGCCATCCATGGCTCATCCAGCTGCGATGCTTGCAAGAGATGAGGAGTGATCTCCTCCTTGGAATCGCCCCTGCGGTGGAGACAGCGGGCTGTGAGCCGGCGCAGCTCGGCACGCTCGGCATGGGGAATGTCCAGATACAGAAGGCGGGCCAGAACGGGGTGGCGGAAGGTCAGGTCCGTTCCTCGGAGGAGGCCTGATTCGGTCAGTCGATCGAGGCATTCAGACGCTTCCTCCACCGGGAGTGAGCACAGCTCGGCGACGAGCTCAGCAGTTACCGCGGTGCCCACGACGCTCGCGGCGCGCGCGACATGTAGACCATGGCGGTCCAGGCGTCCGAGGAACGACAGGATGCGGTCCTTGACGGCACGCAGCCGTATCGGAAGTTCTGCTGACTGATGGGCTCCCCGATGTTCTTGGCTCGCGGCTGATGTGTTCGGCGCGGGTATGGCGAGGATCTGTTCAGTCAGCAGATACGGATTCCCTCCACTGCCGGCGATGAGGGTATCGATGTGGCCAGGGACCGGGCCGCCGAGCGCGGCGACCAGATCGGACGTCGCGCTCGGGCTCAAGTCGTGGATGGATATGTGCCGATCGGGGCGGATCCCCTCCATGAACTCAGCCAGGAGGTGCTGGTCGCTCGCCGGCTCACCGCGGCGCTTACTTGCCAACAGGACCACGGCCAGGTTGTCGAGACGCCGGCTCAGGAACCCGAGCCACAACAAGGATTGCGGATCTGTGCATTGAATGCAGTCGACCGTGATCAGAAGTGGTGTACTTTGCGCTACCCTGCTTAAGGAAGCGAATAAATCGGCGAGTTGCAGGTAATCGGGATACGCATGATCGTCGCGCTGTGGTAATTCCTGCGACGATAAACCAAGGTGATGCCCCTCTCTTTCCAGGCAGTCGAGGAGCTGGTGGACGACTCCCATCGAAAAGTGCCGTTCGGTAGGAGACGCTGTGGCTGCGAGAACAAGCATTCCCCGCTGCCTGGCCATCTCCTCCGCCCAGCGCAGAAGCGACGTTTTGCCTGTTCCAATAATTCCTTCCACCAGAGCTGATGCCCCTGTTCCCGCTGTTGCGGAGTCGAGCATTTTGGCAATTATCTGCGATTCTTCGCTCCGGCCGTACAGTTCCCTGGGCACCATTTCGCATATCCTTTTCGACACTGGATGACGAAGCGTTGGCACTGAGCTCGTCTCTCCCTAAGAACTGTTCCACAATTGATCTATTGGAGTGTGCGGCCCGGGCTGATTTATCCGGCCGTGGTGGGGTGTGTCCGGCGAGGGCGTGATTGCCCCATGCGGGCTGTGGCGGGGATGGCATGGTGAACGCCGTCGCCTTTGAGGCGGCAGTCGCGGAGAAATCTTTCCGCGCGAGCAGTTCGGTCTTCCTGGGAGGTGGTAATACAGGATGATCGGGGCCCGAGGTGGCTGATGATCCGGTCCCCCAACAGCTTCGGGGACCGAACAGCGGGGCCCCGAAGGGGCAGGTCGGCCCTCCAGCATGCGGTGACCACTCCTCCAACGGTCGGCAGGCTCCACCGCAGCTCCCGCCTGGGCACATCCACACCTTTCTGCCGCAGCTGCGGTCGCCAGCTGCCTGAAGAGCGAGAATCAGCTCGGTGAACGGGGCTGTCCAGGACGGCTCCGATGCCACGATCACACCAGCCAGACCAAGATCATCCAATCCGCGGCTTTCCCCTACGGGACGCCCCTTTGGCGTGCTCGCATGCCGACGTTACGCCGTCAGGGATGGGAAACATGACGACCTCGACGCGTTCATCACCGGTGAGCTTTCACCATGAACTCGCATCCAGTCGAGCACTACTGTTCCCGGAATGGGGACCGCAGAGTGCCCAGTGCCGACCCAGGCGCAGCTCGACGCTGTTTTTCAGGTCTGCCTTGTGCCACGACTCGCGATCTACTCGCGTCCGCCCGTCACTTACGTCACAGCGTAGGCGCTTCCATCCCGAGGAAAGGCCGCGGGCGATGCGGACGGACGAGTAGCCGTGAAAGTACCGACTTCGATCGCGTTGCGCGCGCCGACGAGACGGGTGCGTAGCGTCGGCAACGCTCTCCGCTCCGGTACGCGTCGCATGATTTCGCAGCCGCCGGGCTTCTTTGTCTCATCGATGATTTTGTGCAGCAAAGCGTGGGGCGGCGCGCCGTGCGCGACAGGGTAGTCGTACAGCTCTGGCGCGAGAGTCGCGTGCTTGAGATCCAATTCAACCCCTCGGGTATGGGTGAACGGTGTACACGTACAGCACGGGACGCTAGCACGCCAAACCTGTGCAGTTAAAGACCTGACAGGGCTGATCTGCTCGCAGGAAACGCGCGGAACCATCTATTCCGCAAGCGGTGAGAAGTGTTGCTTCGGTCGATGCTTCGGGGGCACCGTATTGAGTCCTCGTAATCCCGCATAGGTATGGTCGGCGAGGCCTTGCGGCGGTCGCCCCGATCGAACTTCGGCGGGGCTGAGTGAGGGAGGCATTACGGTCACGAAGCCTCGGACCGAGGCTGGGCCGAGCGCCGGCTGGTGGAGCAGGGGCGCCGCCGGCCGCCGTCGACGCGGACGAGACTGACTTGGCCGCGCCGCTCACCTCGATGGGGATCAGCTCTCTGCGGCTGCTGCGGCAACGCGCTCGAACCTCTCAGACGTACGGGGTCGAGCACCCAACACGGTGGACAGCCTTCGTCTGGCCGCCGCGCCCATCGGCTCCACCGCACAGACCGGGCCGATTGAGGAGCCCCGCGTTTTACGGACAGTCGCTTTCGGGGGTTTCTACGCTACGAGCTGCATTTCCTCGTACTTGGCGTGAACCTCTGCAGGGGTCTTGTAGCCGAGTCCCGAATGGAGCCGTTTGCGGTTGTAGAAAACTTCGATGTAGCGAACGACTGCCCGTCGTGCGTGTTCGTGGGTCGGAAACGCGGTGCGATAGACCAGTTCGTTCTTAAGTGCTCCGAAAAATGATTCCGCCATGGCGCTGTCCCAGCAAACGCCGGTCCGCCCGACGGACGGCCGAAGGCTCATGCCGCGCAGCTTTTTTCGGAACTCCTGGGAAGTGTACTGGCTTCCTCGGTCTGAGTGAAACACGCAGTCGTCGGAGAGGTTGATGTTCCGGGCGGCCATGTCGATGGCGTCGGATATCAGCGATGTTTTCATGTGGTTGGCAGTCGACCAGCCGACGACGGCCTTGGTATGACAGTCGATGACGGTGGCGAGATACAGGAATCCGGCCCAGGTGTGGATGTAGGTGATATCGCCCACCAGTTTGCGGCCCGGTGCGTCGGCCGTGAAGTCGCGGTTCACCAGGTCGGGCGTCGCGTCCGCGGCCGCGTCCGGGACCGTGGTGGTCCGCCAGGGTTTCGGCTGGCAGGACACCAGGCCCAGCTCCCGCATCAGAGCCCGCACCAACTCCAAGCCGGCCTGGACACCGAGACGGCGGAGCGAGGCATGCACGCGACGGTAGCCGTAGGTCTCGTCAGAATCCGTGAAGGCATGACGGATTACCGCTTTGAGTCTTTCCCGGCGCTCGGCCGTGGCTGATGTTTCCCGGGATCGCCAGTCGTAAAATCCAGATGCCGAGATTCCTATCCAGGTGCACATCTTGCAGATGGGGTAGTGGTCCTTCTCGCCGTCGATGAATTCACACTTGTCGGTCATCGATATTCCTGGGCGAAGTCGGGTGGCCGGAGGGGATTTCACCCTCCGGCTCCCACAGATCCGTACGTGACAGTCTCCCGTCATACGGCTCTTATCATCCTGGTCACCACACT
>NZ_JAYMZR010000150.1:0-11746 GCF_035828615.1 Streptomyces sp. H27-D2
GGAACCCCGGCGGCCGCCCCCGGGCCGGGGGGGGCCGGCGTCACGTCCGGGATTCGGCGACCGCGCCGGCCGTCACCGACGGGCCGGCCACCGCGCGCCGGGCAGCCGGGGCGGTGCGGAGCCCGCCGGCCGCCGCGCCACCCAGCCGAGCATGACCACGGAGACCAGCGCGGCGAAGGCGCACCAGGTGGAGACGAACTCCAGCCTCCAGAGCAGCGCGCAGACCACCGCCCCGGCCGCGACCAGGATTCCGAGCAGCCGCAGCAACGGGTCGCCCCCGAGCAGCAGGGAGCCGATGGTGGCGAGGAGATAGCCCGCGACGATCAGCGACGCGTAGGGCAGATCGACGGCGTAGCCGAGCGTATGGCCGCGGATCTCAGCCGTCACGGGCCGGGTGGCGAGGCAGTACGCGAGGGCGGCGGCGGTGCCGAGCCCGGCGGCGGCCGGGACCAGCAGTCGGCGGCGGGCGCGCGGCGGCGCGGCGAGCAGCACGCCCAGCGGCACCCACACCGCCAGCAGGGGCAGCGCCACGATGGTCCAGGCGACGATGGCCGGCCCCGTACCGCCGCTGGAGCGCCAGACGAAGGACTCGATGATCTGGTGGGCGCCGAGGATCAGCGGCAGTGCGGCGAGCGGCAGATCGCGGGCCCGGCGCAGTCGCGCCACGCAGACCACCCCGATCGCGGCGATGCCCGCGCCCGCCACGAGGTCGGCCGTCGCACTCCAGCACATGACGTCACCCAGAGACCGCAAATAGTGTGAACGAGTGTCTAGCGGGCAACCGTACGGCGCTCGCGGCTGCCTTCACCCCGTGACACCACGGTCCCGCCCCCGGAGAAATCGCGGGACCGCCGTTCCCCGTGATACCCAAAGCGCCGATTTCGGGCCCGCAGCGCCCGAAGAGAGCCCCTTCGGGTGAAGACGTGCCGCTGAATCGCGAGGAGAGTAGAGCGATGAAGAGCAATACCGCGCGAGGAGATTTCTCGCGCAGCCGCAGGCTCCGGCCGTCCCTGTCGCTCGATCGTCCTCACCGGGATTCGTCCAGCGCCGCCGTACCGCGTCAGGTCCCGCCGCACGGAGCGTTTCACGCGAGATCGCCCTCGTTCGCGACGGGGTGACACGACGCCGGCCGGCCGGACCTCTCAATACGGTGGTGGAGACATGCGGAAGACCAAGGAACGAGCCGAGCGGGACGAGCAGGAGAGCGACGCCCTGCGAGCCGCCGACGCGGCGGTCGCGGAGCTCAAGGAAGCGCTGGCGCGCGTAGGGATGAGCCTCCCCTCGCTACGGGCGGGGATGCCGGTCAACGGGTCCGGCTTCGTCGAGCTGGGCGGCTGCAACGCCGGGGCCGCGAGCCGCCTCGCGAAGATCTTCAACGCCGCGGCCGACGCCCTGCCCGAGCTGCGGGCCACGGGCCCGTAAGCGCGGGCGGGCGGTGCAGGGCGCGTACGCGCGAACGCGGCTTTCGCGGGGAGTTCGCGGTCAGGGGTGCGGATGCCGGCCGCCGCCGCTTCGGCCCGGCGGCGACCGGAGCGGCGGCCGTGCCCGGGCCGGCGAGCGAATGTCCGGGCTCCAGGAACATCCGCTCGCCTCCGGGTCCGGTCAGTTGAGGGTGTCGGGGTCGGGGCCGGTCCGCATGCCGCGGTCGAGGGCGGTGATCGCGTCGAGGTCCGCGGCGGTGAGGGTGAAGCCGAAGACGTCGAGGTTCTCCCGGATGCGCGCCGGGGTCACGGACTTGGGGATCACGATGTTCCCGAGCTGCAGGTGCCAGCGCAGGACCACCTGGGCGGGCGTCTTCGCGTGGCGCTGCGCGATCGAGGCGAGCACCGGGTCCTGGAGCAGCGCGCCCTGGGCGAGCGGGCTCCAGGCTTCGGTGGCGATGCCGTGCTCGGCGTGGAAGGCGCGCAGCGGTGTCTGCTGGAGGTAGGCGTGGAGTTCGACCTGGTTGACGGCGGGGACCACGCCGGTGTCGTCCAGCAGGCGCCGCAGGTGGGCGGGCTGGAAGTTGGACACGCCGATGGCCTTGGTCCGGCCGTCGGCCAGCAGCTTGTGCAGGGCGCGCCAGGAGTCGGGGTACAGGGCGCGGTCGGGGGTGGGCCAGTGGATGAGGTACAGGTCCACGTAGTCCAGGCCGAGCTTGGCCAGGCTGGTGTCGAAGGCCGTCAGGGTGGAGTCGTAGCCCTGGTCGGCGTTCCACAGTTTGGTGGTGACGAAGAGGTCGCCGCGGGCCACTCCCGAGGTGGCGAGGGCGCGTCCGACGCCGGCCTCGTTGCCGTAGACGGCCGCGGTGTCGATGCTGCGGTAGCCGGCCTCCAGGGCGGCGAGGACCGCGCCGGTGGTCTGCTCGTCGTCCACCTGGAAGACGCCGAAGCCGAGCTGCGGGATCTGGAGGCCGTTGTTGAGGGTGACGTTCGGTACGGGGGTCATGTCGTCCTTCTCGGTTCGTTCAGGTGTGCGGGCCATCGCTGCGTCCGTTCCCTGTCGTCGGGTCAGTTGAGGGTGGCGTGTGCGGTGGTCGCGGTGCGGTGGTCCTGGTCGGGGGTGCCGCCGCCGACACCGATGGCGCCGATGAGGCGGCCGTCGCGGTGCGGGGGGACGCCGCCCGCGATGAAGAGGAGGGGCTTGTCGAGGGCGGTCGGCAGGGTGTGGATGAGGCCGCCGGGCTGCACCGCGTCGACGAGGTCGGCGGTCGGGGTGTTCAGTTGGAGAGCCGTGTATGCCTTGCGGGTGCTGGTCTCACCGGCGATCAGCACGGCGCGGTCGTCGCGCCGGAAGGCCAGCAGGTGACCGCCCGCGTCCAGGACGCTGACGCTGACCGGGATCCGCAGGCCGTCGGCGGCCTCGGCGGCCGCGACGATCAGGGCTTCGGCGTCCTGGATGGTCAGCGGGACTACCGCGGTGCTGCTCATGGGGGTTCTCCCTGGTGGGACGGGTGCGGTGGGGAGGGGGTTCACGGGCGGGCCGGCACGAGCGGCGTGTCCTGTACGGGAGCGGCGCGGTTCGCGGTACGACGGTCGAGCCGGCCCGAGATGATCGCGAGGACGAGCGCGGAGCCGGCGAGGACGGCGCCGACCCAGTTGGGGGCGGTGTAGCCGAGGCCCGCCGCGATGACGATGCCGCCGAGCCAGGCGGAGAGGGCGTTGCCGAGGTTGAAGGCGCCGATGTTCACCGCGGAGGCGAGTGTGGGGGCGCCCGCGGCCTGGTCCAGGACCCGCTTCTGGAGCGGCGGGACGGTGGCGAAGCCCAGTCCGCCGATCAGCACGATCGTGATGGCCGCCGCGACCTTGTTGTGGGCGGTGAGCGTGAACAGCGCCAGGACGACGGCGAGCGAGCCCAGCGACACGTACAGCAGCGGCATCAGGTGCCGGTCGGCGAACTTGCCGCCCAGCAGGTTCCCGCCGACCATGCCCAGGCCGAACAGGACGAGCAGCCAGGTGACGGAGGAGTCGGCGAAGCCGGCCACCTCGGTCATCATCGGCGTGATGTAGGTGATGGCGGCGAACACTCCGCCGAAGCCCAGGATCGTCATCGCCATGGCGAGCAGGACCTGCACATTGCGGAACGCCGCCAGTTCGCGCCGCAGCCGTACTCCCTCGGCCCGGGGCTGTTCCGGGACGAGCTCCGCGATGCCGGCGAGTCCGAGGACGCCGAGCGCGGCGACGATGAAGAAGGTGGCGCGCCAGCCGGTGTTCTGGCCGATGAGTGTGCCGAGCGGGACGCCGATGACGTTGGCGACGGTGAGGCCGGTGAACATCATCGCGATCGCGCCGGCCTTCTTCTCCGGGGCGACCAGCCCTGCCGCGACGACCGAGCCGATGCCGAAGAACGCGCCGTGCGCCAGCGAGGCGACGATCCGGCCGGAGCCCCGACACCGCCCCCGCCGCCGCCCGGCACGGAGTGACGGAAGGGCGCCTTCCCACCGGGGCGGTCCGCCGGTCCGCCGGTCCCGTAGGGAGCGCGGCTTTGGAGGCCGACTCCGACACGGGATTCCTTGAGGGGGTCCTCGGGAGCTGTCAGGCGGCCTGAGAGGCCGGGACCTGCTCGGTAGCGGGCTTGGGGGCAGCGGGCTTACCGCGCAGCGGGACTTCCTTGATGAAGAGGGCGGCCACGAAGGCGGCGGCACAGAGCGCGGCGGCGAGCAGGAAGATCTGCTGGGTGCCGGATGCGACCGAGTGCAGGTAGGCGGCCTTGGGCAGTTGGGCCAGGGCGGAGGCGTCGATCTGCGTGGAGGTGTTCGACTTGCTGGAACACGGATGGGAGCCAGCTCACCCTGAGGCAGGCCCCGCCAACCCGGAGGACTGCGACCCGGGCACGGTCATGCGCGCTCCCGGGCACGGCCACAGGGCCGCCGCGCCGGCACCGCCCGGGCGTCATGCCGGACGACACGGGCGACACACGCCCGTCAGCGAACGCCCCTCAGCGGAACCGGCGGAAGAAGACGCGGACGTCTTCGGCGAACAAGCCGGGTTCCTCTATCGCGGCGAAGTGGCCTCCGCGTTCGAGCTCCGACCAGTGGACGATGTTGTGCTCCCGCTCGGCGAGCCGCCGGACCGGACGGGCCAGGTCGGCGGCGAAGACCGCCACGCCGGTAGGCATCGCCGACGGCTCGGTGCGCGGTGGACGGGCCGGGTGGAATGCCTCCCGGTAGAGGCGGGCCGATGAGCCCGCCGTCGCGGTGAGCCAGTAGAGCATCACGTTGGTCAGGAGCCGGTCACGGGAGACCGCGTCCTCGGGAACGTCGGCGGAATCCGTCCACTCCTTGAACTTCTCGACGATCCAGGCGAGTTGCCCGACCGGCGAGTCGGTGAGCGCGTAGGCCAGTGTCTGCGGCCGGGTGCCCTGGACCTGCGCGTAGCCCGACATCTCGAGCGCCGCCCCGGCCGGCCGGTCGAGCCGCGCCCGGTCGTCGTCGGTGAGTTCGGCGGCCACGGCGGGATCGCTGGGAGGCAGGGTCAGCAGGGTGTTGAGGTGGACTCCGATGACGTGGTCGGCGTCGATGACGCCCAGTTCCTTACGAGGTGCGCCAGTATGCGGCCAGCTCCTTGAGGTAGCCCAGCGGCACCCCTTGGGACCAGCCGGCGTCGGCCACCTCATCCGGCCACCGGGTCGCGGCCAGTCGGTCCCTCAGGTCGTCCAACTGCGCCTGCGGGATGTCGAGGACGAAGGGACGGACGGCACTCGCGTCGGGCTCGGTCGCATCGGGTTCGGTCATGTCGGGCTCGGTCATGTCGCCTCCTCGCTCCCTGGCTCGCCAGCGGGCGTGCGCGCGGCCGCCGCGTCGTGCTCGCCCAAGCCCTCGTAGCCGCTGCGGCGGTGCTGCGTGGCCTGGTCGTCGATCCACCGGCCGTGCGCCTCCCACGCCGCCTGCTTCGTGGTGCCCAGAGCCGCGCCGATCTGCGCCCATGAGGCGCCTGCCTGGCGGGCGGACCGTACGGAGAGCTGACGTCCGTAGCTCGCCTTGCGCGCGATCACCTCGCCCAGGGCGAGCAGTTCCAGCGCCTCGTCGCGCCGCAGCGGCTCCGTGCCGGGATCGGGCGGCGCGAGAGCACCGTCGTCCTCCTCGGCCGGCGACGCGAGCGCGTCCCGGGCTCGCAGTGCGTCATAGCGCGCGGCGACGGTCAGCAGCGCGAATCGGCGTTCCAGCTCGACGGGAGTGGCCGTGGCGACAGCGTCTCGTCAAGACGGCCTGACGTCAAGGTGTCTTGACGTCAGGCGGGTACGGGACGAGCCTCGTTCACCGGGAGGGAAGCTCGCTCCGCTCGGCGTGGCCGACCGCCGGCCGAGGAGACGTCGGCAGGTCCCTGGCCCGTCCGATCGGGGAGAAGTACAGGATCAGCCCGGCGAGCGGAACGCCCGCTGTCATGACCCACATCGCCGTACGGACGCCGAGCGCGGTGCCGAGCGCTCCGCCGAGCAGCGCTCCGAGCGGGATCGTCCCGTAGTTGAGGAACGCGGTGCTCGCGGCGAGGCGACCGAGCAACTCCGGCGGGCAGTAGTGCTGCTGGAAACCGGCCTTGATCACATTGCCGGCCACCACCCCCATCGAGACGCAGAATCCGCCGATCACGTAGAACAGCACCCCGGCTCCGCCGACGGTCAGCGGAATGAGCAGCGCGAACAGGGCGAGACCCAGCTCGAACAGCAGCGTCGCGCGGGCCGTGCCGACCCGGCCGGCGACCCGGCGCGCGACGAACGCTCCGGCGACGCCCCCGCTGCCGGCCACCGCGAGCAGCCCGCCGACCGCACCGGGGTCCAGCCCGACGCTCCGGACCAGGAAGACCACCAGGATCGTCTGATACCCCATGAGGGCCAGGTTGGAGGCGGATCCGAACAGCGTCAGCGTACGCAGCCAGGGGTCTCCGGCGACCAGCCGCAGGCCCTCGCCGACTTCCCCGGCCAGCGCTCCGGAGCGGCGTTCGGTCCGGGCCACCCGCGGCTCGCGGTGCCGGATGCCCACCAGGCACAGCAGGGATACGAGCAAGGTCGCCGCGTTGGCGAACATCCCGTTCACCGCCCCCGCCAACTGCGCGATCACGCCGCCGGAGCCGAGCCCGGCGATCTGCGCGGCGGACGCGCTGCCGTGCAGCTTGGCGTTGCCCTCGGCCTGGTCCCCGGGCTCCAGGATGCTGGGCAGATAGGCGCTGTAGGCGGTCTGGAAGAACACCGACGCGGTGCCTGTCAGCAGCTCGACCACCAGCAGCAGGCCGACGCTCAGCCCGCCGAGCCACCCGACGACCGGGACGCCGGCGAACAGCAGCAGGGACACCGCGGCGGAGGCCAGCATGATCGGTCTGCGGCGCAGCCGGTCCACCCAGACCCCGACCGGGAGCCCGATGACCAGCCAGGGAGCCCAGGCGCAGGCGCTGAGCAGTCCGACCTCGAACGTGCTCGCGTGCAGGTCGGATACGGCGATCAGCGGTATCGCCACACCGGTGACGGACGCACCGAACTTTCCGGCGGTCTGCCCGCACCACAGCAGCCGGAAATCGCGATGGCGGCGCAGCAGGCCGCCGCGCCCGCCCGCGCTCATGCGATCACGGCAACGTGCGGCGCAGCAGGCATGGTCGAGTTCCTCCTCGTTTGCTTCTTGGTCAATGACCTAGTCTACTTCTCCCAAGATTATTGGTCACCGACCAAGGAGATTCATCATGCCCTCCCTGCCACCACGGTTGGCCGCGAGATTCGAGCAGAGGACCGGGAAGTACACCTCGGTCGTGCAGCAGACGTCACGGCTCTCCGAGGGACTCGCCCTCGCACGGTTCCGATGCGATCAGTTCATCGGAAAGGCCGTCGGGGCCGGTGAACACATCGGAGTGCGCGTCAGCGAGCGGGACTTCCGCCACTACACGCTGTTCCAGGTGGATGCGCTCACCGGTGAGTACAGCGTGGTCATCGACCTCGCTCCGGACGGACCCGGCGCCCGGTGGGCGCTCGGCCACGCCCCGGACCAGGAAATCGACATGCCCGCGCCGGCCGGCGCGCTGCGGGCCGGGCCGGCCGATCGCCATCTGATAGCCGGCGACGCGACGGCCCTGGCCACCGTCCGCGCGCTGCTCGACGGCATCGCGGGCGCAAGCGGGCACGCGACAGCCGCCGTCGAAGTGCCGACTCCGGACGTCCCGGCGGTCGCCGCACTGCTGTCCGAGGCGCAGGTCCTGGCGGCGCACGGCACGCCCGGCCGCGCCCTCGACGCGTGGCTGTCCGCGCTGCTCACGGAGGGATTCCAGCCTCAACAGGCATACCTGGCCGGGCACGCGGCGTCCGTGCAACGGCTCCGGCAAACCGTGCGGGCTCGCGCCGGGCTTCCCCGACGAGCGGTGCACACCCAGGTGTACTGGGCGGACGGGCGTACGGGGCTGTGACTCCCCCGGCGATCAGGCGGCGACGCGGCGCGGCGCGGCCAACTCACGTGACCGGCCCGCGCGATGGGCTCACGCGACCGGCCCGTGCGCGGGGCTCACACGGCCGGCTGCTCAGCCGCTCCCCGGAAAATCCTCCACGAGCTCCGGCGGGGCGGCCTGCTTCCAGGAGTCCACGATGATGTCCCGCAGCTCCTCCTCGACCTCAAGCTCGGCCAGCCGCACCCGTACCCAGGCGGAATTGGCCTCGTGCGGCGGTACCCAGAACTTCTCCGGCTCCGCCGCGATCAGTTCGTGCCGCTCGTGGATCGGGCACTTCACGGCGATCGACGTCTCGTCGTCGGGAACGGTGATGAACATCTTTCCGGCGACCCGGAAAGTGGGCATGTTCCAGGCCTGCCGCTCCACGGTCTCGGGCAGGGAGAGGGCGATGCGGCGCACATCATCGGAGTCGGTCATGGTCGCTACGTTAGACGTGCGCAGAAGGGCGAACGGACGCGCGCGACGCGCCGCCGCCGAAGCCGCCGCGCGCCCCGGCCGAGTCCGCCCGACCTCGGATCATCCCCATCGGGCCTCAGGAGGACGAAGCCTTGCGCCAGGGCTGATCCGCGCGGCGCGCCTGCTCGGGCGAACCCGACGCGCCGTCGTCAACCTCCGAGGCGCTCGTACGACTTGATCTGACACGCGGTGCGGATCGCGCCCCTGCGGGCCGGCCCGCGCTGCCGCCACCGACGACCGCATCCGCGCCGTACGAGCTTCCCTCCCGGTCGGCCCATCAGAAACGTCAGCCGGCCGCACGCCGGGAAGCCGGCTCGACGCGGTCGGCGCGATTCGACAAAACGGTCAATCCTCCCCACCTGATCCAGCGTGGTTCCGACGCGAGGAGTTCGTGGCACGAGACCATGCCTCAGCGCTGTTCTGCCGGGCGAACATGGACGGGATCGATGCGGTGTCGCAGGACCGACGGACTCACACACGGCCCCCCGCACGGTCCGGGGTGCTCATGAACTCGGCGACCCCTGCTCGCCGGAGGAGCTTCATCGCGGCGGCAGCGGGGGTGCTCGCGGGGCTCGGCCCGACCACGACGGCGCACGCGGCCGCCACCCGTCCCCGCAGGTCGGCGGACGCATTGATCCTCGCCGCCGATCAGCACTCCCAGAAGGTACTGCTTCTGGACCCCGCCCGCCCGTCCTGGCAGAGCCGGAGGCATCTGCGTCCCGACGATCTCGCCGCGCTGTGGTCCTGGTCCCCCCGCGACCGCCCGGAGCTGGCCGATCTGCTACCGGCCCGTAGCTGGGGCAACGTCAGCGAAGCCAAGAAACGCACGACCGGCGCCGCCCAACAGGTGCTGACCTGCTCCTCGGAGGGGCTCGCCGCCGTGGTCGACTACCCGGACGGACGTGTGTCCTGGGCCAGGTCCATCCCCGACGCCAACATCCACAGCCTGGAACTCCTGCCCGGCGGTACGGTCGCCGTGGCCGCCAGCACCGCCGGATTCGTCCGCCTCTACCCGGCCGCCCCCGCCGTTGACCCACGCCCTGCCCGCTACGCCGAGTTCCGCCTCCCCGGTGCGCGCGGACTGCAGTGGGATCCCAGCCGCGAGGCACTGTGGGCGCTGGGCGACACCCGGCTGGTGATACTGACCCCCGGCGGCTCGAACCGGCGTCCCACCCTCACCGAGCGGTGGCGCACCAGCCTCCCCGAATCCCTGGGCCACGACCTGGGCACCGTGGCCGGCGACCGGGACCGCTTGTGGGTGACCACGACGCGGCATGTCCGGCAGTTCTCCACCAGCGCCCTGCGATTCGTGCCCTACCCACAGGAGAACAAGGTCGACCGACGGCAGGTGAAGAGCATCGGCGACGACCCGAGCACCGGCCGCATCCTGTCCGTCGCACCCCAACGGGGGCACTCGTGCTCCTGGTGCACCTCCACCCTCGACCTGTACGGACCCGCCGGGCAGCACACCCTTGTCGGAGCGAGCTTCTACAAAGCCCGGTGGTTCGCCCCGTGAGCCGCTGAGCCCGGAGCGGCGGGTGCCCGTATCGCCGACGGGTACGCCCGTCTGCTGCGGACGGGGGATCATGAGCCCGCCCGCAGCGGCACGAAAGAACGCGCCGCCCCCTGTCCCGCGGGATGACATGTGAGGTCAGCGGCCGAGCGGAGTGCCGGCCGTCGGGGTCAGGTCTTCTTCAAGAACTGGGTCTTGAGCACCAGGCCCTTGACCTTCTTGGTGTTGCACTCGACCTCATCGGCCTTGCCTGTGAGGCGGATCCCCTTGACCAGCGTGCCGCGCTTGAGGTCTCGGAAGCGCCCTTCACCTTCAAGTCCTTGATCAGTGTGACGGAGTCGCCATCCTCCAGCGGGGTCCCGTTGCTGTCCTTCACGTCGCTCATGGTGTTTCCTTGCTCATTTCGTTCCTGTGGCGTTTCTTACCTCAGGCATTGGTCCGCCATATGGTGCGCCGGGCCGGACAGACATGATGGTCACCGGACACGGAACAGCTTTCTGGAGGACACATGGGGATGACCGTAACGCGCGACGTGCTCCACGCGCCCGAGCCCGATGGGCGGGGGAAGTCTGTGGACGTGTACTGCCCCGGTACGGGCTCGTCGCCGACCCCTACCGTGCTGCTCTGGCACGGGACCGGCCCCGACGAGAGGGACGTGCTCGGCCCGTTGGCAAAGGCCGTGGCGCGGGAGGGGGTGCTGGTCTTCGTTCCCGACTGGCGGTCCGACGTGAGCGACGCCGGGCGGGCGCACCTTCTGGCGTCGCTGCGCTTCGTCCGCGACCGCGCGGACTCGTACGGCGGGGACGCCGACCGCACCGTGCTCGCCGGCTGGTCCGCCGGGGCCGGGGCGGCGATGGGCATCGCGCTGCGTCCCGAACTGGTCGACGGCTGGCGCCCGGCGGGCGTCGTCGGCATCGCCGGACGCTACGACCTGCCGGCTCGCACCACCGGCGCGGACCCGCTCAGCGACCTGGTCCGCACCTCCGCCGCACCCCTTCCCGTCCGGCTCGTCCACGGCGCCTCGGACGCCGTGCTGAGCCACGAGCACTCGCGCCAGTTCCACCGGGCGCTGCACAAGTACGGCTGGCCGGCGGAGCTCGCGGAGCCCGCCACCGACCACGCCGGCGTCATCATGGCCACCTTCGATCCCCGGCGCGGCCGCTGCGTCCCCGCGCAGTCCGAACACGCCCTCCAGGCAGGACGTGAGACGGCCCGGATCATCGCGCAGGCCGCCGTTCACGGATCGCCCGCCGCGCCGCGCACCGCCCTGTAGGCGGCTGCGCCACCCGGGCCAGGCATTCGGGTGATCGTCGCCGGAGGACGGGGGGCGTCATCGGACTCCCAGGGGCGCGATGGACCAGGGTGAGCGCCATGGATACTCATGTCTCAACAGGCCAACGACATGTGTGGACGCAGACCGTTTCGCTTTCCGGCATCGACTGGAACGGGCATGTGAACAACGTGCGCATGAGCGCCTGGGTCCAGGATTCGTGGACCCACCTGCTCGCCCCCGGCGAGGGCGCGCCCCCGACGTTCGCTGCGGCGACTCACCACGCTCAATACCAGAAACCTCTGCCGTACCGTTCCAGGGTCCGTATCGAGACCAGCGTCTCCGAACTGCTCCGGTGCACGGTGACGGGCACGGCCGCCGCCACCGACGGCGCGACCGACTACGCCCGGATCACGACCACTTGGGTCGCCTTCGACACGGCGGCCCAGCGCGCTCGCGCCCTGACCGACACTGAACGTGTCAACTTGACCCGGCCCTAAAGGGCTGGGCTTGGAGGTAGCGCCCGACTGGCTGCCGGGTGGGCTCCTCCGTCTAAGCCACCTAGGGGGTGGCTGGGACGCGTGACTCACGCCCCGCGATCCACAC
>NZ_JAYMZR010000151.1:0-11557 GCF_035828615.1 Streptomyces sp. H27-D2
GCACATCCTCGTACACCTCCAGGTGGCCGCTCGCGGCGAGGTGGTCCGCGTCGGCCAGCCGGCGCAGCTGGGCGTCCACGCCCGCGTCCCCGGTGGGCGTGATCAGCACGCCCAGCGGCTGCGGTCCCGCGTCGGCTCCGGGGGCGCTGCCGGTCCCCGGTTCCGCTTCGGATTCCGGTTCCGTACCGGTCCCCGGTGCTTCGTCGGCCTCCGGATCGGGGCCGGGCGTCGGCTCACTCATGAAGTCGGCTCGCTCATGAACACGACGCTACCTTGCGGCGCGTGCCGACGGCTTCCGTGCCGCCGGTACGACCAGCGGCGTTCCGCTCTCCGGGTCCTCGATGACCCGGCAGGGCAGCCCGAAGACCTCTTCCACCAGCCCGGCGGTGACGATCTCGCCGGGCGGCCCCTCGGCGACGATCCGGCCCTCGCGCATCGCGATGAGGTGGGTGGCGTAGCGGGCGGCGTGATTGAGGTCATGCAGCACGGCGACGAGGGTGCGGCCCTCCTCCTCGTGCAGCCGGGCGCACAGGTCGAGCACCTCGACCTGGTGGGCGATGTCGAGGTACGTCGTGGGCTCGTCCAGGAGCAGCAGCGGCGTCTGCTGGGCGAGGGCCATGGCGATCCACACCCGCTGACGCTGACCGCCCGACAGTTCGTCGACATAGCGATCGGCGAGCGATGCGACACCGGTCGCCGCCATGGATTCATCGACAATCCGTTCGTCCTCGGGCGACCACTGGCGCAGCAGCCCCTGGTGCGGGTAGCGGCCGCGGGCGACGAGGTCGGCGACGGTGATCCCGTCCGGGGCGATCGAGGACTGCGGCAGCAGGCCGAGGGTGCGGGCGACCTTCTTGGCGGGCAGCGAGCCGATCGCCTGTCCGTCGAGCAGCACGGTGCCGGCGGACGGTTTGAGCATCCGTGACAGCGCGCGCAGCAGCGTCGACTTGCCGCAGGCGTTGGGGCCGACGATGACGGTGAACGAGTTGTCGGGAACGACGACCGACAGCTCCTCCGCGATGACCCGCTGGTCGTAGGCGAGGGTGACGGATTCGGCCGTGAGGCGGCTCATGAGGGTTCTCCTGGCTCCTGATGCGTTGCCTTGCGTGTCGCGTTGCGTGTCGCGTTGGCTGTCGCGTTGCGTGTCCCGTCCGGTCGCGTCCGGTTTTGCCCGGCCCCGGCCGAGGTCCGGTCCGCCGAGGTCCGGTCCGCCGAGGTCCCGGCTCATATCCGGCCCGCCTTGCGCTCGCTGAAGAGCAGCCACAGCAGGTAGCAGCCGCCCAGCACCCCGGTCAGCACCCCGACCGGGAGCTGGTCGGCGCCGAAGACGCGCTGCGAGGCCCAGTCCGCGGTGACGAGCAGCGCGGCGCCCATGCAGGCGGCGGCCGGCAGGTTGGGCCCGGTGCTGCGGGTGAGCCGGCGGGCGAGCTGCGGCGAGGCGAGGGCGACGAAGGCGACCGGGCCCGCGGCGGCGGTGGCGGCGGCGGTCAGCAGCACCGCGGCCAGCATCAGCACCAGCCGGGTGCGCTCGACCCGCACACCCAGGGCGTACGCCGCGTCGTCGCCCATCTCCAGAATCCGCAGCCCCCGGCCGAAGCCCAGCACCACCGGCAGCAGCACGGCGCACAGCGCCAGCAGCGGCCAGACCTGCGCCCAGTCGCGGCCGTTGAGCGAGCCGGTCATCCACACCACGGAGCGCGCGGCGTCGACCAGGTCGGCCTTGGTGAGCAGGTAGCCGTTGACAGCGCTGAGCATGGCCGCGGCGCCGATGCCGACCAGCACCAGGCGGTAGCCGTGCACACCGCGCTTCCAGGCCAGCAGATAGACGGCGACGCCGGTGAGCAGCCCGCCGACGATCGCGCCGGCGGCGACCGCGAAGCTGTCCCCGTGGAGGAGGACGATGACGGTGAGCGCGCCGGTCGCGGCCCCCTGGCCGAACCCGATCACGTCCGGACTGCCCAGCGGATTGCGGGAGATGCTCTGGAAGACCGCTCCGGCCAGCCCGAGCGCCGCCCCCACCAGCAGGCCGACCAGCACTCGCGGCAGCCGCAGTTCGTTGACGACGAAGTCCTGTGCGGTGCTGCCGCCGCCGGACAGCGCGCGGATCACGTCCGGGACCGACATCGGGTAGTCGCCGGTGCCGATGAGCACCACTCCGGCGAGCAGCGCCACCAGCGCGAGCAGCGCTCCGACGATCAGCGCGCGGGCGTCCACCCGGACCGAGTGGCCGCCGCGGGTGCGCAGTGCGTTCACAGTTGAGCCATCCTTCGGCGGCGTACGAGGTAGATGAAGACCGGTCCGCCGATCAGCGCGGTGACGATGCCGACCTGGAGTTCGGAGGGCCTGGCCACGACCCGCCCCACGACGTCCGCGCCGAGCAGCAGCACGGGCGAGAGCACGGCCGCGTACGGCAGGCTCCAGCGCAGGTCGGGGCCGGTCAGCGAGCGGACCAGGTGCGGGACCATCAGGCCGACGAAGACGATGGGCCCGCAGGCCGCGGTCGCGGCGCCGCACAGCAGCGTGATGGCGGCCATCGCGAGCACCCGGGTCCGGGTCAGCCGGGCGCCGAGCGCCCGCGCGGTGTCGTCGCCCAGGGCGACGGCGTTCAGCGGCCGGGCCAGGCACAGCGCGAGCAGCACGCCGGCCACGACGAACGGCGCGACCTGCTTGACGACCGCCATGTCGGCGGAGGCGAGTGAGCCGACCGTCCAGAACCGCATCTTGTCCAGCGAGGCGTGGTCGAGCAGTTCGACGGCGTTGACGTAGCCGTAGAGCGCGGCCGTCATCGCGGTGCCGGCCAGCGCGAGCCGTACCGGGGTGGCGCCCCGGCTGCCTCCGAGCGCGTACACCAGCACGGAGACCACCGCCGCGCCGAGGAAGGCGAACCAGACGTAGCCGGAGAGCGAGGTGACGCCGAAGAAGCTGATGGCGGTGACCACGGCGGCCGACGCGCCCGCGTTCACCCCGAGCACCCCGGGGTCCGCGAGCGGGTTGCGGGTCAGCGCCTGCATCACCGCGCCGCCGAGGCCGAGCGCGGCCCCGACGAGCAGCCCGAGCACGGTGCGCGGCAGCCGTACGTCCCGGACGACCACGTCGGCGTCCGTGTCGGTGAAGTGGAGCAGCCCGTGCCAGACCTGGTCCAGCGGAATCGGTTTGGCGCCGATCGCGATGCTCGCGAGGGTGATCAGCAGCAGCAGTACGGCTGCGGCGAGCAGCCCGCCGGCCCGCGCCACGTCGCGCCGCGCGGGGGCCCGGCCGGGTTTGTCCGCGCACTCGGACGGGCTCGGGGACGGGCTCTCGGACGGGCCCCGGGCCGTACCCCGGGCTGCGGCGCGGGCCGTTGCGCCGGCGTCGCCCGCCGGCCCGTGTGCGCTCGCGGCATCAGCCTGCGGCGGGCTGAGTGGGGTCATGTGGCGCTCCCCCACCTGGAGGTCTCGAAAAACATTAGGTTAGGCTAACCTAACTTTCCCGTAGCCCCAAGGAGAGCAAGGCCATCATGCGCAGCCCTCGGTTCAGTCCCCTCACCACCCCTCTGTCCCGCCGCAGCATGCTCGCCGCGGGCGGCGCGCTCGGCGTCGGCGCCCTGCTCACCGCCTGCGGGGACGGCGGATCCTCCGACTCCGCCAAGACCGGCTCCGACAGCGGCCCGTGGAAGTTCAAGGACGACCGCGGCAAGACCGCCAAGGCGGACAAGACACCGAAGAAGATCGTCGCGTTCACCGGCGCCGCCGCCGCGCTGCACGACTTCGGCATCGAGTGCACCGGGGTCTTCGGTCCCACCCAGCTCAAGAACGGCAAGGCCGACCCACAGGCCGGCGGTATCGATGTCGACAAGGTGACCATCCTCGGCAACGCCTGGGGCGAGTTCAACATCGAGAAGTACGCGGCCCTCGGCCCCGAGCTGCTGATCACCAACATGCTCCAGCCGAACGTCCTCTGGTACGTCCCCGAGGAGAGCAAGGGCAAGATCCTCGGCCTCGCCCCCAGCGTCGGCGTCAACGGCGCCAAGACCTCGCTGCCGCACCCCATCCAGCGCTACGCCGAGCTCGCCGAGTCGCTGGGCGCCGACCTCAAGGCCAAGAAGGTCACCGAGGCCAAGGCCCGCTTCGAGAAGGCCGCGGCGACCCTGCGCTCGGCCGCGAAGGCCTCCGGCGGCCTCAAGGTCATGTGCGCCTCCGGCAGCGCCGACCTGCTGTACGTGTCCGACCCGGCGGTCTACACCGACCTGATGTACTTCCGCGAACTCGGCGTCGAGTTCATCAAGCCGGACAAGGTCGACGGCGGCTTCTTCGAGCACCTCAGCTGGGAGAACGCGGACAAGTACCCCGCCGACCTGATCCTGCTCGACAACCGCACCGCCGCGCTCCAGCCCAAGGACCTGGCCAAGAAGCCGACCTGGGCGAAGCTCCCCGCGGTCAAGGCCGGTCAGGTCACCCCCTGGCTCAGCGAGCCCCGCTTCTCCTACACCGGCTGCGCCCCGCTGCTCGAACGACTGGCCGCCGCGATCGAAAAGTCCAAGAAGGTCGGCTGAAAGGACGTCCCCCTCCCATGACCAGCAACCCCTTCCGTTTTTTCGACCTGCACGTGCTCAGGACCGAGCGGCTCAGCCCCTCCATGGCCCGGATCACCCTGGGCGGCGAGGACTTGGACCGGTTCGCCGACGGCGGCCGGGACCAGCGCTTCAAACTCTTCCTGCCGCAGCCGGGCCAGGAAGCCCCGGTGCTGCCCGACGAGCGGGGCGACGGCTGGTTCCCGGCCTGGCAGGCACAGGACCCCGCCGTCCGCTCGATCATGCGCAGCTACACCGTGAGCGCTTTGCGCCAGGACCCGCTCGAACTCGACATCGACTTCGCGCTGCACGGCACGACCGGCGGACCCGCCGGCCGCTGGGCCCTCGCGGCCCGGCCCGGTGACCGCATCAGCGTCTTCGGCCCGGCCGTCGCCGACAACGGCGGAGTGGACTTCCGTCCGCCGCCCGGCACCGACTGGAACCTGATCACCGGCGACGAGACGGCGATCCCGGCGGTCGCGGGCATCCTCGACTGGCTGCCGGCCGGCACCCCCGCCAAGGTGTGGATCGAAGTCGCGCACCCGGACGACCGCCGCCCGATACCGACCGAGGCCGACGCCGAGATCACCTGGCTGGTCCGCGACCCGGCGCGGCCGGACCGCTGCCGGCAGCTCGTCGACGCCGTACGCGCCGCCGAACTGCCCGAGGGCACCCCGTACGCGTGGATCGCCGGCGAGTCCGGCACCGTCAAGGCGCTGCGCCGCCACCTCGTCAGCGAGCGGGGCTTCGACCGCAAGGCGGTGAAGTTCACCGGCTACTGGAAGCTCGGCGTCACCGAGGAGGACCTGATCGCCGAGGCGATACGGGAGGCCGCGGAGGGGTCTGCGGCCGGCGAGGCCGACGAGGTCCAGGCCCGTGCCCAGGCCGAGCGGAACGCCTGACACGGCGGGACTCGGCGCTTCCGCTGCCGGAAGTACGGCGCCAGCGCCCTGATCCGGTCCCTGGCTTGGCCCGCTACCGGGCGCCGGGTGTCCTCAATCGGCTGGGGCGCCTCCCGGCCGAAGGCGGGGGGAGAGCTGGGGGAGGGCTGAATCCAGCCCGTTGGGGGCCCCTACCAGCCGAAGGCTGGGGGAGATTGAAGACAGCGCGCCGGACCCGGCAGGGCCCCACCTCCGCGCGGCCCACCCCCAGCGGCACCGCTCCACCGCACCCCGCCCCAGCCCTCACCACCCGAGCCGGGCCAACGCCTTCCCCGCGTCCAGCTCGCACGCGCCGTCGCCCGCCGCAGTCCAGGCCGCCGCGCACAGCGCCCGCAGCCCGACGAGCGGGCGGCGGTCGGAGTCCTCGCCCTCGCCACCCTCGTCACCGTCCAGTACCAGCACGCCGTCGTCCGCCGCTGCGCGCGCCGTCCAGCCCCCGCAGCGGAACGCGCCGCCGTCCTCGGCGACCTCCGGCTGCCCGGTCAGCAGCCCGCGCAGATCCGCGTCCACGTACGTCGGCCGGTGCTTCGGCACAGCGGCCAGCAGCTGGGCGGGCGTCGTGACCCCGGTGAGCACCAGGATCGAGTCCACCTCACCCACATGTGCCCCCTCGATGTCCGTGTCCAGCCGGTCGCCGACGACCAACGGCCGCTTCGCGCCGGTCCGCAGAATCGTCTCCCTGTGCATCGGCGGCTGCGGCTTGCCCGCGACCTGCGGGTCGCCGCCCGCCGCGATCCGCACGACCTCCACGGCCGCGCCGTTGCCGGGCGCGATGCCGCGCGCGCTCGGGATCGTCAGGTCCGTGTTCGACGCGAACCACGGCACGCCGCGCGCCACCGCGTACGACGCCTCCGCCAACCGCTCCCACGCCAACTCGGGTCCGCCGTAGCCCTGCACCACGGCGACCGGATCGTCGTCCGCCGAGTCGATCGGCTCCAGCCCGCGCTCGCGCAGCGCGACCCGCAGTCCCTCGCCGCCGATCGCCAGCACCTTGGCGCCCGCGGGAACCTGATCGGCGATCAGCCGCGCCACCGCCTGCGCCGAAGTGATCACGTCCGCCGGCTCGGCCGGCACCCCGAGCCGGGTCAGATGCGCGGCCACCGTCTGCGGCGTCCGCGCCGCGTTGTTGGTCACGTACGCGAGACGCATCCCGCGCTCCCGCGCTATGCCGAGCGACTCGACGGCGTGCGCGATGGCCTCGCCGCCCGCGTACACGACCCCGTCCAGATCGAGCAGCGCCGTGTCGTACGCCTCGACCAGCGGCCGGTCGCAGCCCTCGGGCCGAGTGCGGTTGGGATGGCTCATCGCGTATCGCTCCTCGTGGATCCGGGTGTCTCTCCCCCGATCATCCCGCATCAGGACACGACGCATAGCATGCCCAAATGACCAACACCGGGACCGACCTCCACGGCTTGCAGCTGATCCCCTTCCGAGGGGTGCGCTACGTCCCGGAACGGGTCGGCAGCCTCGCCGCAGTGACCTCGCCGCCGTACGACGTCGTCGTCCGGCCGGACGGGCTGCGCCACCTGGAGACGGCCGACCCGCACAACATCGTCCGGCTGATCCTGCCGCAGGCCGCCGCCCCGGGCGCCCGCCACCGCCAAGCCGCCGAGACGCTGCGCCGCTGGCAGGCCGAGGGCGTCCTCGCGCCCGACCCCGTACCGGCGCTGTACGTCTACGAGCAGCGCAACGGCGAGGTGCTGCAACGCGGGCTGATCGGCGCGCTGCTGCTCAGCCCGCCCGGGGACGGCATCGTGCTGCCCCACGAGGACGTCATGCCCGACGTCGTCGAGGACCGCGCCGACCTCATGCGCGAGACCGGCGCGCACCTCGAACCGCTGCTGCTCTCGTACCACGGCGGCGGTGCCGCGACCGGGGCCACCGCCGTCATCGAACGCACCGTGCGGGACGCGCCGCTGCTCTCCACCACCACCGAGGACGGCTACGAGCACAGCCTGTGGAGCGTCACCGACCCGGCCAGAATCCAGACCGTGCAGGACGACCTCGCCCGCCGCCAGGCCCTCATCGCCGACGGCCACCACCGCTGGGCGACCTACCTGCGGCTGCGCGCCGAGCGCTCGGCGCCTGGCCCCTGGGACTACGGCCTGGTCCTGCTGGTCGACACCGCCCGCTACCCACTGCGGGTACGAGCCATCCACCGGCTGCTGCACCAGCTCGCGGTCCCGGACGCCATCGCCTCACTGCAAGGCGCCTTCCGCGTACAGCGCGTCGAGGGCCCGCTCCCACACGCCCTCGAAGCGCTCGGCTCAGCCACCGGCAACGCCTTCCTGCTCGCGGGCGACGGCGGCTTCCACCTCATCGACAACCCGGACCCCGGCCTGCTGGCCCGCACGGTCCCCGCCGACCACCCCGAAGCCTGGCGCACCCTGGACGCCACCGTGCTGCACGCCACCCTGCTGGACACCGTCTGGCAGGTCCCCGACATCCCCGAGCACATCGGCTACATCCACGACGCGCAAGCCGCCGTCGAACAGGCCGAGCGGCGCGGCGGCACCGCGGTCCTGATGCACCCGGTCCCCGAAGAAGCCGTACGCGACCTCGCCCGCCAGGGCGTCACGATGCCCCGCAAGTCCACGTCCTTCGGCCCGAAGCCGGCGACGGGTCTGGTCCTGCGCAACCTCGACCTGGACTGACCGGGGCCAGGGCCGGGGCCGGGCGCATAGGGCCCCGGACATACGACGAGGGCGGAACCCCGGTGTGGGGTTCCGCCCTCGTCGTATGTCAACTGCTGCGATCAGCCCTTGGCGGGCTCGTCCGGCTCGTCACCGGACTCGACCGACTCGGTGGCCTCGCCGGTCACCTGGGACACCTCGGTGTCCGGGACATTGGGCGCTTCCACGTCCGTGTCCACGTCCGTGTCCGTGTCCGTGTCCGCGTCCGTGTCCGTGTCCGTGTCCGCGTCCGTGTCCGTGTCCGTGTCCGCGTCCGTGTCCGCGTCCGTGTCCGTGTCCGCGTCCGTGTCCGCGTCCGCGTCGATGTCGTCGTCCTCGGACTCGATGTCAGCGAGCAACTCGGCCAGGTCGGCGATGTCCACCTTGGGAGCGGCCTCGACCACGGGAGCGGCCTCGACGTCGGCCTCGGGAGCGACGTCGACGTCGGCCTCGGGGGCGGGCTCGACGACAACCTCGGGTGCAGCCTCGACCTCGACCACGGGGGCTACCTCGACGTCAACCGCAGGGGCTACCTCGACCGCAACCTCGGGAGCAACGACGGCGTCGGTCTCGACCTCAGGAGCAACCTCGGCGTCAGCCTCGGGAGCGACCTCGACCGCAACCTCGGGAGCAGCCTCGACCTCGACCTCAGGGGCGGCCTCGACCGCAACCTCGGCGTCAGCCTCCGGAACGACCTCCGTCTCGGGGAGCACGTCAGCGTCGGCCACGGCCTCAGGGGCCACCGCCTCGGGGGCCACATCCATCACGACGTCATCCGCATCGTCCGCCGCCGCGACACCATCCGCGCCGTCCTCGTCGTCCCCGTCGTCCTCATCTGTGTCGTCGTCCGCAGCGTCGTCCCCGAGCAGCAGCTCAAGATCCGCCGCTGAGATCTGCTCGTCGTCGTCCTCGTGGGCGAGCGCGTCCGTGAACTCCACGCCGTCCAACTCTGCGAGCCGGTCCGACGCGTCGGTCGCTCCACCCTGATCCGCTTCGAGCGCCTTCGCGAACCACTCGCGAGCCTCGCTCTCACGCCCGACGGCGAGCAGCACATCCGCGTACGCATAGCGCAGGCGAGCCGTCCACGGGTGAATCGCCGTCGAGGCCAGCTCAGAGCTCTGCAGCGTGACGACCGCCGCCTCCAGCTGCCCCATGTCACGACGGGCACCGGCCGCGACCAGGCGCATCTCCACCTGACCGGCCTTGTCCAGCCGCTTCACCTCGGGCTCGCCGGCCATGGCCATCGCCCGCTCGGGACGACCCATGCCACGCTCGCAGTCGGCCATAACCGGCCACAGGTCCACGGACCCCGTCATACGACGGGACGCGCGGAACTCGGCGAGAGCCTCGGAGTACTTGCCGACGGCGTACGCGGCGAAGCCGGCGGCTTCCCGCACCGAGGGGACCCGCGAGGCGAGCCGCAGAGCGATCCGCGAGTACTCGTAGGCCTGCTCGGGGTCTTCGTCGAGCAGGTTGGCGACCATGACGAGGTTCTTGGCCACGTCCTCGGCCAGGGTCTTCGGCAGGCTCAGGAGCTCCTGCCGCACTTCCTTGTCGATCTCGTCGCCCGTGACGTCCTCGGGAATGGGCAGCCGCTTGATCGGCTCCCGCTCGCGCTCCCTGTCGTCCCGACGCGCGTAACCGCCACCACCGGACCGGTCATCACGACGCCCGGCACCGGCACCTGCACGATCGTCCCGGCCACGCCCCTGCGGGGAGTACGGGGGACGGCTCGACCCACGGTCGTCACGGCGGTCATCGCGGCGCGGCGCACTGCTGCTGCCACGGTCATCGCGACGCTCAAAACCACCCGAGCGCCCGGCACCACGGTCATCACGCGGCGGACCACTGGGACGCTCATCGCGGCGCTCAAAACCACCGGTCCGACCACCGGAGGGACGGTCATCGCGACGGGGAGCACTGCTACCACGGTCGTCACGACGCTCGAAGCCACCGGTCCGACCGCCCGAAGGGCGGTCATCGCGGCGCGGCGCACTGCTGCTGCCACGGTCATCGCGACGCTCAAAACCACCAGAACGGTCGCCTGTGGGGCGGTCATCCCGACGGGGACCACTGGGCCGGTCGTCGCGACGCTCGAACCCACCAGTACGGCCACCGGAGGGACGGTCGTCGCGTCGCGGCGCACTGCTGCCACGGTCATCGCGACGCGGCGCACCGCTGCTGCCACGGTCATCACGACGCGGAGCGCTGCCACCACGGTCGTCACGGCGCTCAAAGCCGCCTGAACGGCCGGCACCACGGTCATCACGCGGCGGACCACTGGGACGGTCGTCCCGACGGAACCCGCCACCGGTGCTGCCGGCACCACGGTTGTCATCGCGACGGGGGCCACTGGGCCGCTCATCGCGCCGGTCGTTGCCCGCAGGCCGGCCGCCACGGTCGTCACGACGGTCATTGCTCGCAGGAGGCCGACCCGTGCTGGGACGGTCGTCACGGCGCGGGCCGCTCGGCCGGTCACCATCACGTCGGAAGCCGCCGCTGGGACGGTCGTCACGACGCGGAGCGCTGCTGCCACGGTCATCACGACGCGGAGCGCTGCTGCCACGGTCATCACGACGCGGAGCGCTGCTGCCACGGTCATCACGACGCGGAGCGCTGCTGCCACGGTCATCGCGACGCGGCGCACCGCTGCTACCACGGTCATCACGCGGCGGACCACTGGGACGGTCGTCCCGACGGAACCCGCCACCAGTGCTGCCGGCACCACGGTTGTCATCGCGACGCGAGCTACTCGGCCGCTCGACACGGCGGTCGTTGCCCGCAGGCTGACCAGCCGCGCGCTCATCGCGGCGGTCACTGCCCGCAGGCCGACCGCCGCGGTCGTCACGACGCGGGCCCGAGCTACGGGAGTCCGGACGGTCGCCGCCGTCCCGGCGCTGCGGCCGGTCCGGCCTGTCCTCTGGCGAGTTGGTGGACATCGTCGTGACTCCTGTCATCGGGTACCGCAGTCATTCTCACGCATCTGACACAGCAGCGCGCTTCGGGAAAAACAAAAAAGGACCTTTGGTCCCAGCATGAACGCTGGGACCAAAGGTCCTTCAAAGATTGTTCGGCGGCGTCCTACTCTCCCACAGGGTCCCCCCTGCAGTACCATCGGCGCAGAAAGGCTTAGCTACCGGGTTCGGAATGTAACCGGGCGTTTCCCTAACGCTATGACCACCGAAACACCATCGGGTGTTCCAAGCGAACAAGCACACTCTTCAATTAGGTGTTACTAGTTCAACCGGTGCGACAGTTCGCAGCCCGGGAACTACACAGTGGACGCGAGCAACTGAGGACAAGCCCTCGGCCTATTAGTACCAGTCAGCTCCACCCCTTACAGGGCTTCCACACCTGGCCTATCAACCCAGTAGTCTCCTGGGAGCCTTAACCCC
>NZ_JAYMZR010000152.1:0-2470 GCF_035828615.1 Streptomyces sp. H27-D2
CTACCAGCGGGCGCGCGAGCTGTTCGGCTCCGACCCGGAGAGCTTCGTCGTCGCCGGAGTCGGCGGCATCCCGGTGCTCCGCGAGGCGGGCTCCTTCGCCCTCGACGCCGCCGGCCCCACCCCGACCGGCGGCGCCCGCCCCCGGCCCGGCCAGACGGCGACCGGCGAGAGCGGCCACCCGTACCTGGGCAAGGGCAAGCTGGCCAGGCCGGGGACCGCCTCCTCCGAAGCGCACTACAACAACGTCAGCTTCGAAGTGCTGAGCGCCTACTTCCCGCAGGTTGTGCGGGACCGGCTCACTCTGCCGCTGCACGACACCACGTCCTCGCAGGGCGGACTCGACGCCACCCTGCGGCTGTTCGCGGGCGTCGACCTGGCCAAGGCGCGGCTGGTGACCCTGGACCCCGGCGTGGGGCTGGGCAGCAACCGCAGGGTCATGCAGAACGACGTGTTCACCGGCGACGCCACCGAGACCCACCAGCCGTCCATCACGGCGGGCCCGAGCGTCGGCGCCCCGCTGCCCCCCGGCGGAGTGTCCGGCACCGGCCCCGGCTGGACGGACTCCGCCACCGACGGCACCGCGGCGGACCGCCGCACCTCGGCCCTGTCCACGGTCAAGCCCCCGCCCGGCGGCGCCGTCCTGGTCCGGCTGCCGGTGTACTGGCAGCACGCGGCCCAGGTCTCCCGGCGCATCGCCGACTCGCCGTGGGCCACGGCGGCGCAGGGCATGCTGCCGGCGGTCGTACGCAAGCAGCTCGGCCTGCCCGGGACGGTCGCGGCGCACACCGTCGACGACGGCGTGCACGTCTGGGTCACCCACGACCTGGCCAAGAAGTTCGACCTGCTGCCGCAGCAGGTCGAGGACGCGTCGGCCGTCGTCAAGGAGGAGACGGAGACCTTCATGACGGCGGCGGAGGCCTGGGACGCGACCGCCCGCTCGCTGCGCGCGCTGCGCGGCGAACTCGACGAGGCGCTGGCCGACGTCGGCGCGGCCCGCACCCGGCTCCAGGAGACGCAACTGGTCGAGACCCGGCTGCGGGAGAGCCAGGCGCACGAGACGCGGCTGCTGGAGGCCCGCCTGGAAGCGACCCGGCAGAGGCTGGACGGGACCGGTCCGACGCGTGCGGCGACCGATCGGACGACGCCCGCAGCGGCCGAGGTGCTGCCCGCCGCTCGGCAGCCGACCGAGTCCGGCGCGGCCCCCGGCCGTATCGAGGAAGGCCGTACCGACGAAGGCCGTACCGACGAAGGCCGTACCGAGGAAGCCGACAACGTCTCCGACCGGACCCCGGAAGTCGCGGACGTCCCGCTGCGCCGGGCCGAACTGGCCGCCGCCGCACACCGGCTCGCCTCCCGCCAGGAGCGCTACGCCGAACTCCACCAGGACCTGGCCGACCAGGCACGGGACCGGATCGGCGCGGAGCGCCGGCTCGCGCGGGCGTGGACCTTCGCGCACGACACCATGGGCTACTACGGGCGTCCCGAGGCGGAGCGCGTCGGCGCTGAGCCGGGCGCGTGGGAGCCGGACCCGGTCGCGAACGCCGTCGTGGAGGGGGCCGAAAGCCCGGCCACGGGCACGGGCTCAGCTTCGAACTCGGCCACGGGCACGGCTCCGCATCCGGCTGCCCCGGCCACCGGCCGCACCGTAGCTCAGGCAGAGCGCCCCGCAGCCGAACCCGCCCCCGAGACGGCGCCCGGATACCCGCTCCCCGCCGACGCACTGGCAAGCGAGCAGACGCGCGAGCTGACGGGCGACCCGGCGGCCGGCGACCCGACGGCAGGCGGACACCCCGACGCCGCCGAGGCCGTGCACACGCGCACCGACGCCTGGCTGGTCGAGACCGAGGGGCCGCACGACCCGCTGGCCGGGGCGGTGGACCTCCCCGAGGCCGTGGCCCGGGAGCGCGACAAGGCCGCGGCCTGGGCCCGGCAGTGGCTGGCCGAGGACGCCCGCTACCGCGCCGCGCTGAGCGAGACCGGTGCGGCCCGGGAGGCGGTCGCCATGGCGGACCGCAGGATCGGCAAGACCCCGGCGGACAACGCCGGGAGACTGCGGGAGGCGCGGGAGCACCAGCGGGCCGCCGAGAGCGCGTACACCGAGGCCCGCGCGGACCTGCACGTCCGGCACAGCGCGGTGCTGCGGGCCAGGGAGCGTTTCCTGGCCGCTGAGGCGTCCGTCCGGCAGGCCGCCGGGGCGACACCCGACGGGCCGGCGCACCAGCCCTGGTACCCGGCGGCGGACCCCGAGGGCTACACCCGACCCGGCAGCGCGGAACCGGTGCCCGAGCCGTACTCCGTGCTCACCGAGGACGCCGCCGGCAAGCCGCTGAGCCTGACCGGGCCCGACGGCGAAACCATCCTCGATCTCGTCGAACCGCCCAGCAGCCGCCCGCAGACGGACCCCGCGCGCGAGGGCACCGCCCACCGGAGCCCCGACGCCGACGCTGACGTCCGCACCAGCTTCCACCGC
>NZ_JAYMZR010000152.1:2480-11477 GCF_035828615.1 Streptomyces sp. H27-D2
TCACGGACTCGACCGGGTCAGCGCCCCGAACGCGGTCGAAGCGCTCAAGTCCCGGATGGCCGACCGGCTCAACGCGGACCGCGACGAGTTGGCCGCCTTCCTCGCCCCCGACCCCGAAGAGCGCTTCACCACCGAGGAGTTGGCCGCCGCCGACATCCGGCTGACCGCCGTCGAACGCGCGGAGCACACCGCCTGGAACCGGCTGCCGTCGTCCGTCGCCCGCAGGCTGACCCCCGCCCAGAGCCTGGATCTCGCACGCCTGGCCCTGCGGCGGCCCGGTGACGGGCGCATCGGCGACCGCAAGAACACCGGGTGGAACCACGGCGGCGGCGACCTGCTGGCTCTGCTCGCCGCCCGGGTCCTCGACGTGCCCGTCGTCGTGGTCCGCGCGGACCTCGGCCACCAGCGCTTCGCCCCGCACGCCCGGCAGCCCGAACAGTCCGGGAACCGGCCGGTGGACACGGCCGGGCCGTCGCGCGAGCAGCGGCGCCCGGAGATCGTGCTGCACCTCCAGGACGATCTGTACCGGGCGGCGCTGCCGGCGCCCGGGGACGGAACCGGGCGGCAACGGCCGGGGACGGACGAAGCCCCCAGCAGTGCGGCCGAGTCTGCCGGGTCGAGCACGGCCGCCAGGACGGCCGAGGCGGCCGAAGCGAGCCCAGCCGCCCGCACGACCGAGTCGGCCGGGTCGAGCACAGCCGTCCGTACGCCCGAGGCGGCCGGCGCGCCCCCGTCCGCCTCGATCCTGCCGAACGGCCCTGCGGACAGCACGGTCTCGCACGCCACCCAGGCACCCGCTACGGCGGACCCGCTCCAGGCCGTCCCGGAGCGGGCCGTACCGGAGCAGGGCACCGACACGCCTGTCCTCGGCAGCGGCAGCGGGCCGCGTGAGACGGTGCCTCAGTCACTGCACTTCGTGTGGGTGGGCGGCGAGATGGCCCCGGCCGCGCGCGCCAACATCCGCCGTTGGGCGGCCGAAGCGGCCGAGTCCGGCTGGAATCTCGCGGTCTGGACCGACGCGGGCGCGGCCAGGGCGAACCACGAGTTCCTGCACGACCCGACGCTCGGCCCGCACGTCTCCACCCGGCCGATCTCGGCCCTGCTCGGCAAGAAGTGGAACCTGCCGATCGGCAAGCCGGGCGCGCTGGCCAAGGCGCGAGCGCTGTACGAGGTGGCGAGCGCACGGCGGCGGTACGCGATGGCCTCGGACGTAGCCCGCTACGCCATCCTGCACCGGCACGGGGGCGTGTACCTCGACGTGGATCTCAGCCCCGGATCGGTACGGCTTCCCCGGCAGGCCCTGACGATGCCCAACGGGCGTGACGCGCTGCCGATGTTCGCCCCGCAACTGCGGGACGCCCAGCACCTGATCTCCGTTCTCGGCGAGTCGCGGCCCCACACCGGGGCGCCCGACGCGGCGGAGATCGAGCAGGCGGCCCGTCACCAGTACACGCGGAAGCTGTTCAACAACGCGTTCATCGTCGCGCCGCCGAAGTCGCCGTTCCTGCGGCAGTTGCTCGACGCGCTCCCGGATGTCCACACGAAGGACCGGCTGGCGCGGGGTCTCCTGGAGGCCCGGATCAAGGAGAACCAGCCCGCCGAGGTGACCGGCCCCAACTTCGTCGACCGGCAGTTGGAGCAGTTCTACAAGCCGCTCACCGCGCTCCGCGGAAACGCGCTCAAGCCCGCAGTGGACCCCGCCGAGTTGGAGCGTTGGATCGGTCTGGGATGGGTGACCGAGGAGAGCGGCAACCAGGAGGCCGAGGGTCTGCACGCCGCCCGTGACACGGGGGAGGGCTCGACGGCCCGCCGGTCCACGGCTCCGCCGCTCGACTCCGGTCACGGCGGCGACCTCGGCACGCTCGCCCGCAGCCTGCGCGGTCTCCGGCGGCGGCTCACCACCTGGGGGAGCGAGCCGTCCGAGCAGGGGCGGAGGTTCCTCGGCAACCTCCGTGACCAGCACCCTGAAACGGCCCTCGCGACCGGCGAGCACACGGCGGTCAGGCCCGAGCGGGCCCCCGTCCGCCCGCCGGAGCAGCCGGGGCGACAGGAGCAGTTGGGGCGACAGGATCCGACCGCACGGCAGCTGACACCCGAGCGTCAGCGATCGACGACTGACGGAGTGTTCACCGGCACCGACGGCCGACAGGTCACCTACACCAACGTGCGCGCCAGGCTGCACGAGATCAAGGACGCCGACGGGCAATTCACCGGCCATGCCTCGCACAGCGCCGAGGCATGGGCGCCCCGCGAGCGGTTCTACGCCGGCTTCCGCCGGGACGAGGAGACCTACGCGCACTACCGGGGCCCGGAGGGCCGGGAGATCCCCGACAGCGCACACGGGCCGGCCACCGAGACGTCCCCCTGGCACATCACGCGTCAGCCGGCCGACACCACATCCCCCCGTCCCTACTTCTTCGACGCCCACGGCACCGAACGCGGCCTGCTGCTGCACGCGGAGGGTGAGAACGCGCCCGTCGAGATCGACGGAGCCCAGTTCGCCGCGTTCCTGGACACGCTCACGCCGACGGCGGCGGACCCGGCGCCGGTCGTCCTGGTCGCCTGCCACACCGGCGGCGCACGACCGGCCGGCGGCAGCCTCATCGCGGACGCGGCACACGCCGGGCCGGGCCGACGCTGGTACGCGCCCAGCGGCGTCGTCGGACATGCCACCCCGCCGACGGACGGGGGCGGCGGCCCGACCGGCGTCCTCGCCCTGCTGGCGGACCCCGCCTCGCAGCAGCGCGGCTACTGGGCCACCGCCTACGAGCCGACCGCGACCTCGCAGCCGTCGGAGCCGAAACCGACGGTGCCGGAGTCGGCGGAGCTGGACGCGTCGGGGCCGAAACCGGTTGAGCCGCACCCGGCGGACCCGGAGCCGACACCGCAGCCCTCGCTCTCGGACCACGTCCTCAGCATGCTCACCCGCACAACGCCGCCGCAGGAGCCGCAGCAGTCGTCCACCTTCTCGGGGAGATCGGGCGGCGCCTCCCAAGCTGCCCGAGTCGCCCGAGCTGCCCGAGCCCCGATGAGGCTGCCCGACGAGGACATCGTGATGACGCTGGCGGAGCCGGCCACGGCCGCCGTGAAGCCCGCGCCACTCCCGGACCTGCCCGCGCCCCCCATCACCGCTCTGCGCGTGGACGGGCGTCATATCGACTTCGCCGAGGTCGAGATCCACGAGGCAGGGGCAGCCGGACGGCGCTTTCAGGCTTCGCTGCCCCCCGACAAGCTCCCCGGGCTGACCGATTTCTACGCCGCGCTGTCAGCGCCGCCCCACGCCTTCGCCTACGTACCCGAAGCCGGGCTGCCGGACCCCGTCTATTTCGAAGTGGCCGCCGGCCAGGACGGCGTATTGCTGCGTCTCAAGGACCAGAGCACCGTCGAGGTCAACGCCGACCAACTGGGCCAATTCCTCAGTTGGCGAAACCAGGCGGCACAGAACGCCCAGCCACAGACAGCTCCGCCTGTGACAGCCTCGCCTGCGACAACCCTGCCCGCGACAGCCCAGGCGCCCACGAGTCTTCCGCAGCGAATCGCTCCACTCGTCCTGGTCGCGGACGGCATGGCATCTCTGACCGGAGCCAAGTTCGACTTCATGGAACGGCTCGCCCGCTCCTACGGCGGCCCTGTCATGGCCACGGACTCGGCGGTCCAGCGCGTCATCGAGTTCCCGAAAGCAGCCGCACCCACAGCAGCCGCAGCCGCACCCACAGCTGGCTCCGGCACGGTCGTCCAACAGCCCGCCGCAGGCGTCCAGGGAAGCGCCGTCAAGCCGGACAAGACCTCGTTCAGCGGGAGTTGGCGGTTTCGGCGGCCCGACGCGGCACAGAGCGCCGAGATCCGCGCCGGTCGCTACTTCCAGCACCCGACGAACGGCCGCCTGATGCCGTGGAGCACAGTCCGCATGGAACAGGCCAGGACACTGAACGCGCGGCATCCCATCTGGCTCGGGAACTCGGACGTCGAAGTGCGGGACTTCAAGAAGTACGCCGCCGCCCTCGACCCCGACGTGTCGACCTATCAGCACCACCACATGAAGCCCTTCCGCCGGGACCACACGATGTCCGCCTCGGCGGTCCCGTGGCCGGCGCCCTCGTCCGAGACGACTCCGCCGCTGTGGATCGCCCTGCACGGCCATCCGCACGGAGTCGAGGCGTACGGAACCCAGGAGCGCGAGCACTTCCCGGTGAGCGGCGCGGAGTTCGGCCGCTATGCGCGCACCCGGGTCAACCACTACATCCAGGAGTTCTCGGCCAAGCCGAATCGGATCGTCCTGCTGTCGTGCGAGACGGGGCTGCCCTCCTGGACGGCCGCCGGGGTGCTGCGGCACGTCGGCGCGGCAACCGGTGTCCTCACCCACGCGCCCACGACGAAGGCCGGGTTCGGCCCGGGGGACTACGAGACGGCCGGCGGGGACCGGCAGACCTCGCTCACCACGGCCAGAGAGGAAGTGTCCGGGCGCTACGGCCGATGGGAGACCTACGACCCGGCTCACCCGCAAGCCGCTGAGCAGCGGCCGCTGCCCGCGGCGCCGCCCGGCGAGGACAGCCTGCAACGGCCCTACGAAGAGCGGTTCGAGCAGAAACTCGCGACCGCTCTGCTGGCCGACAACGCGGTTCTGACGCAGTTCCGGACCCTCGCGAAGCATCTGTGGGACGGGGTGGCCGAGGCGCAGCGGGCCGGCTTCGGTATCGCGGACGCCCGCGAAGCGGGAGCTGTCGGCAACAAGGTCGAGGTGTTGCGGGACGTCGTCGAGCACGGGAATGTGCGCGAACTGACCACCCTGATCCACCAGGGCCTCTCGAACGGCATTCTGGCGCTGCCCCGGATTCCCGCGGAGCTGCTGGCCGAGAAAGCCCAGTGGATCGTCGAGCGCCCGGCAGCCGTCGCCGCTCGTGACGCGCAGTACACGGAGCCCGCGGAGATCTCCACGGTCCCGATCCGCACGGACATCGCCCCCGGCGACGTCCTGCCGGTGCTCAGCGCGCGCGAACGTGCGATCTCCATCCTGAAGGACGCCCCCGGCGGACTCGGCTGGATCCCGGACCGCGGCCTCTACCAACTGGGTTCCGCGTCCCCGTCCGCGGTAACACTGCGCGCCAACGGCGGCTACGCGCCCACCGGCTACTCCATCCGCGCGTACGCACTGCTGCAACTCGCCCATCTGGTGTTCGTCGAGGCGAAACTGCCGGTGGACATGCACCTGATACGTCGAGGTGTCCTCGGCGCGCTGGTCCAGGCCGGGCACAGCAGCTTCCACGAGGTGATGTCCACAGCCGTCCGTTTCGACGCGGAGCACGCGGGCAAGTACGGACTCGGCTACGACGACTCTGCTGGGCGCTACCGGTCGCTGGACGCGATCAAGGAGGCGGAGCTGCGGGCGGCGGCCGGGGTCGAGGGACTCTTCCCCGACGAGCACGCGGCGCACCTGGAGAAGTACGAGCAGGCGCTGGCGGCCCCCGGGGACTTGCCGCTCGCCTCCGGGCCCCTGCTGTCGGCGGGCCCCGCGACTGCCGGTGCGGGCGGCCACACGGCCGGAGACCTCCTCGACCTGCTCGCGCGCATCGACACGGTCGCTCCCCTGGACCAGGCCGTCAAAACGTCCCTGGCCGAGCGGATCACGACCTGGTACCAGCCCGCCGCCCAGCAGTCCGCCGCTCAACAGCCCGCTGCCCACCAGCCCGCTGCTCAACATCCCGTACCGCCGGCGGCGAGCGGCCCGAGCACGGCGGTCACGCCCGCCGCCCGCTTCCAGGAGCTGGTCACCGAGCTGTCCGGGCTGGCCGGCAAGGCTCGGTCCCTCCCGTTGGCCCCGGCGGTGCTGGACGCCGCCGGGCTGCCGAGGAGCCTGGAGTTGGGCGCCGGCAAGGCCAACCCTCCGGAGCACGTGGCGTACGCGCTGAGCGCGATGCACGCGGCGGGCGTCCAGGACACCGCTCGCGCCCCCGCGCTCGGCCCGCCGCTCAGCTCGACCGGCCCGCTCACGGCGCTCGGTCTCACCCACCAGTACCTCGCGGGCACTTTCGCCGAGCCGTCCCGTGCCCTCGGCCTCACGGCCCTCGCGGCCATGGAAACGGGCGCGGCCCAAGTCCTGCGAATGACCTGGCTGGACCCGGCGCAGCCGCGGGTCGGAGACTTCCTGGGCTGGCTCGGCGGACCGCGGGCGACCGCGCCGCCCCCGCTCGCCCCCTCGACCGCGGTCACCGGCTGGGAAGCCCTTCTGCTGGCGGCCGGTCACGCCGGGGCACTGCAGGGGGAGTGGTTCGTCGAGGCCGCGAAGGAGATCGGCAACTTCACGGCGATGGGCCTGAAGGAGCGCTTGCTCCCGGATGCGGTGTACGAGTGGACCGGCGACGCTCGCGTCCGGCATCCGGCGGCGGGCCATGTCGTGGTCAACCCACAGGCTGGAGCGGCGGGCATCGCGACCGGAAGGCTCGGGGCGGACGGAACTCCGGAGATCATCACCTTCATCCAGGACAGCCAAAACGGCGTGCACGGCGCGATGCGGCACACGACGATCGGCCCGGCCGCCCCGGGCGCGGTCCTGTTCGGTCCCGGCCCCTGGCACGCGATGCACCAGCGGGGCCGTGACGTGGCCACGCAGCAGATCGCGACGGAAATCGAGCAGACGGCAACGGCGCACGCCGCGGAACAAGCGCTCCGCCGCGCCGCGGCGCGGGATGAGGCCCAAGCCGCCCACCAGGCCCTCGAAGCGGCGAAGGCCGCCGCTGCGGCCAAGGCGCAGCCCGCCGGCGCCACTCCGCCCGCGACCGCCGTACCCGCTACGGCTGTCCCGCTGCCAGCGCCCGTCTTCTTCCACAACAGCGCTGCGGTAAGCGGAAGATGGCCCACCAGATACGGTTACGTGATCTCCGCGACCGGGGCCGCCACCGCTGCGCGGGACGGCGTCGCAGGTCCTCGGCACACACCGGACGGCTGACGGGTCCGCAACCGAGCCCATGACGCGATCGGCATGCACACCACAGGTCTCAATGCCGCCTCCTGAGGGAGCAGCGGACGAATCGAGGAGGCAACCGATGGGACAGAACCAGAACCGGTCCGCGCGACAGGGCGGCGCCGACGGGGCTGACGGACCCGCCGGACCCGCCGGACCCGCCGGACCGGGCGAGCCCACCGCGGGAACCCCGGCCGCAGGCGATGAAGCGGAAGTCGTGGAAGGCGTCATAGGCGCCCCGCCCCGGCGCGCCACAGCAGGTGACGGCGGAGAGGGCGGTACGGAGCCGAGTGCGCCGGAGGAGCCCGGCACGCCGACGGCTGCTCCAGCGGAGTCCGGCGCGTCGACCCGGTCCACCGAGCCCTCGGAGCCCGCCGAACCCTCCCCGTCCGCAGAGCCCGCCGAGCCCGCCGGGCCGCAGACCGTGCAGGCGGCCGGCGCCTCGGTCGGCCGGACCGCCGGTGCGTCCGCTCAGTCCGCCGTCGGTGTGGGCGTCGCCACGGCGGCGGCCCCCGAGACCGCGAGCACTCCTGACACCGCCGCCGAGCCCGACACCGCACGGACAAGCAGCGCGCAGACCAGCACCGCCCAGGCGGGCACCGCGAAGGCAGCCACCGCGAAGGCAGCCACCGCCGAGCCCGCCGCAGCAACGACGGCCCCCACCGGCGCGGACCCGGACGCTGAGACCCCCGCGGCCTCCGCCACTGCGTCCGCCACCCCCTCCACCTCTGCGTCCGCCGCCGCCGCCGTCGCGTCCGCCGCCCCGCCCGGTGACGGGCCGTCCGAACCGGCCGGTGACTCGCCGGAGCGCCCCGGGCGCATCTCGCGGCCCATGGTCGCAGCGGCGGCCTTCGCCGGAGCGCTGCTGCTCGCCACCCCGTTCGTCGTCGCGGGCATGCAGACCGACGAGGAAGCACCCGTGCGGAAGCAGGAGGCCGCCGCGTGGAAAGCGGGGAACGCCGCTGAGGGCTATGTGCCCGGCACCGATCCCGACCATCCCGACGTCGCCCAGCGCGCAGGCGACGGCTCGGCGGACCGGAAGGGGGGCGGACAGCGCGGCGAGGGCAGCGCCGCCCGACCCGACGGCAACCGGCACGGCGAGGCGGACGGCGACGGGGGCAAGGACGCCGACGGCAAGGGCTCGTCCGACAAGAGCGGGAAGAAGCCGGCGGACGGGGCGAAGGACAGCTCCGGCGAAGGCTCCTCGGAGAGCGGCGACGACGAGAAGGACAGCGGCGACTCCGCCAAGCGCGCGTCGAGCACCGTCTTCAGCGCCGTCGCCGGCCCGAACTGCTCCAACCAGCGCGTCCAGAAGAACGGTTACTACAGCGACGGCAAGAAGGGCTGGTCCACCTCGACCGGGGGCTACAGCGGCGCCGGTTGCGACGGACACTACGTCTCAGTGCCGATGTCCGGCTCCTCCGAGGACACGGAGAACACCGTGAACTGGCTGTTCGACACACCGGCGGATGCCAAGAACTGCCGCGTCTCGGTGTATGTCCCCGGCAGCGGCGACGTCCTCAAGGTGGGCGGCGACCCCACGTACTACACCGTGTACGACCACTTCATGCCCAAGAGCAACAACCGCATCGGCTCGTTCTCCATCCGGCAGGTGGACCACCGGGGCAGTTGGTACGACGTCTCCGGCACCTTCCCGGTGCGATACCAGAAGCTGTCGGTGCAGTTGCACGACCGCGGCTACGACTGGAACAGCAGCCGGACGACCTACGCCCACCACGCGGCCTCGGGCGTCAAGCTGAACTGCACCGGCTGACCGAGGGCACGAATCCGGGAGCCGATCCCCGGGACCGACGGGACCGAGGGGCCGCGTGCGCACCCGTACGCACGCGGCCGGGCCGCCGCGCCGGCTTGCCCGTTCAGCATGATCTTGCGAGGAACCCCGGGCCTAAAGGCAATACCGGTGACTTTGCTGGTGCTGGCTCGTTGAGTTGGTGTGCCAAGGCCCGGTCAGTTGAAGGAAGTTCAGGGTGATCGGTTTTCGGATCGCATCGCTCTGGGAGTGCTCACGCGTGCGTTTC
>NZ_JAYMZR010000153.1:0-11377 GCF_035828615.1 Streptomyces sp. H27-D2
TGCGCCGTCGGCGGCGACCGGGACCGCCCAGGTCACCGACCAGATCGGCCGCAGCCGCTCCTCGACGGCCCGCCCGACGCGCAGCGTGGCGTCGATCCGCCCACCGGCGCGCGAGACCCGCCACCGGGTGACCTGGGCCGGAGCCGCGCCCGAGGGCGCGTCCGCCTCGCCCGCTGCGCCCGCTGCGCCCGAGGTGCCCGAGGTGTCGCCCGCGCGCTGCTCGATGAGGACGTACGGGCCGTCCTGGCGCCGCGTCAGGGTCCGTACGCCCTCCGGGGTGTCGATGACCACCTCGGTCAGTCCGGGCAGGGTGAGCAGCAGCGCGTCGTCGATCCCGGCGAGCAGCCGGGTGACGAGGTCTTCGGCTGCCCCGTCGCGCAGCGGAAGCACGACGGCGGTGTCATAGCCGACGGGCGCGGTGCCCTCGGCGGGCAGCGGCAGGCGCAGCAGCGGTACGTGTCCGTCGCGGCGGCGCAGCTCGTCGGCCAGCCCCGGGGTGCCGGCGGCGGCCTGCCGGGTCAGCTCCCGCGCTTCGCTGAGGGACCAGCGCAGACCGCCGGTGCGGCTCACGACGGCCGGTTCGTCGCTGACGGCGAGCACGGCCGAGAAGCCGACGCCGAAACGGCCGACCATGCCGCCGCTGTCCAAGCCACTGCTGTTCAAGCCACTGCTGGCCGGGGCGGGGTGATCCGATGCCGGGCGATCCGACGCGGGGTGATCCGACGCCGCGCCGGCGGGGCTCTCCTCGTCGCGCTTGGCGGAGGCGCGCAGGGTGGACAGCGATTCGACGCCGGCGGCGTCGAGCGGGACGCCGGTGTTGGCGGCGGCGAGCACGGCGGGGTCGTCGCCCTCGGCGGGGTGCAGGGCCAGCCGCAACCGGCCGGGAACCCCGGCGCGGGCCGCCGCGTCGGCGGCGTTCTGGGCCAGTTCGACGATGAGCCGGTCGCGGTAGCCGCCGAGGACCAGGTCCTCCTCGGCGTTGGCGTCCTCACGGAAGCGCGCGGGCGAGGCGACCCAGGCGTCCAGCACACCGCGCCGCAGTCGGGCCGTCCCGAACGGGTCCGCCCCCTCGCTGACGCCGCGCACCATCGCCGTACCGCTCACGTGTTGTCTCCCTGCTCCGTTTGCCGCACCGGCTGCCGCGCTGCTTGGCACCGCACCGGTGGGCACTGCGTCGTTGGCACTGCACCGTTGGGCGCTGCACCCGTTCGGCGCTGCTTGGCACTGCACCGATTACTCCGGCGAACGTACCCCCAACCGGGCGTCTCAGCCGCCCCGCCCCGTGCCGGAGCACCTCCGACCTGCCCGGACCGCCTCGGACACCGGCTGAGGCGATGGCTCCGCTTCGTGGGCCGCAGGGGGTGGGAGAGCCGGGCGAGGCCACTGCACGGGCGCGATGACGCGCGGCGAACGCAGCCGTGGCACCGACCCGGCAGCATTCGCCTGGGTCGGTGCCACGGGAGGCAGAACGCGCGCCGGCACCCCCACAGCTGAGCTGTGGAATCAGCCATGAGCCCAGCTACGGGCCCAGCCACAGCCTCAGCTGTGCCCGAGCTCCTCCGGCGGCCCCGACTCGTCGACCGAGCCACTGGAGCGGTCCGGACGCAACGGCATCGGCTCGACGCGCATCTCGTCGAGGACCGGCGGCGCGGGCCGCGAGGGCGTCGGCATGACGGCGGCCTCGGAGTGGCCGCCGCAGCCGTAGGCCAGGGAGACGACATGGCCGTCCGCCGGGCCGAACTCGTTGCCGCAGACGCCGAAGGCCTGCCGCAGCGAACCGGCCATCGGGATCAGGAAGCCGCAGCTCATGCAGGACGCCGGAGCGGCCTGCGCCATGGCGGTCTTGGAGCCGTACGACTCGTCCCAGCGGTCGGCCGCGGCGTGCAGCCCGTAGCGGGAGAGGACCCGGGCGCGCCGCATGCCGAGTTCCTCGGCGATGGACGCGACGGTGCCCACGCGGGGCACCACCGGCTGGGCGGACGGCGGGCCCGCCGCCACGTCGGCGTCCTCTTCCTCGGCGAGCTCGGTCAGCTCCTCCGAGACAACGGAGTTCGGCGGCGGGGCGTCCTCACCCGACCAGCCCTGTTCCAGCCGCAGGTCCTCGGCCTCGGTGGGGAGGAGGTCGCCGGGGCCCATGTCGCCCGGGCGCAGCCGTTCGCTCCACTGCAGCCACTCGGGTGCCCGCAGCGACTCCGGGCCGGGGAGCAGCACCGTCTCGTCGAGGGTGACCAGCTTGCCGCGGGACGCGCGGGCGACGGTGACCGCCCAGCGCCAGCCGCGGTAGGCGGGGTCCTTGCAGACGAAATAGTGGGTGACCACACGGTCCCCGTCGGCGACGGCTTCGAGGTGTTCGCCCACCGCGCCCCGGCCGGCGGCTTCCACAGCCTCCGCGAGGGCGAGATCGACCGCCTCGGCACACAGGCGGTCGGGGGTCCGGCTTCGCATCGCAGCACTCACAAGAATCGATTCTCTCCTACGCCGTCTCACGAGTGCGCCAGCCGGACGGGCCGGACGACCGGAGGGACGGGGCGGGCGGAGCGGACCAGAGGACCGCATCGACGTCCGCGCCCGATCGGTCTCGTGCGCACCTGGTACGTCCCATTCTGCGGGATCGATGGAAGGCGCGCGGCCAAGAGCGACCGCCGGTGGCGCGCTACGCACGCTACCCCGCGCGGCTCGGCCTCGGATACCCGGGCGTCGGCGCGCCTCCCGATCAGCATGCCAAGAGGGGGCGGGACGGAGCTGACACAGGGGTTACGAGTGTCTGACGAAGTGGCCCCGCCCCACCCGCATCACCCGAAATCGTGCGTCCCACGCCGTCACGGAGCCGCGCTGGGACTCACGGAGAAAAACAGATCGCGCGCCCCAAGCCGTCACGGAACCGCGCGGGACTCACAGGGAAATTCAGAAAGAGCCATGCCATGGGCGAGTTGGGGCACTATGACGAGGTGGCAGCCGACAGTTCGTCCCACGGAGGCGGCCCGCTGCGCCGCGCGGGCCGTTCGGTCGGCCGCGCCCTGCACTGGCCCTTCGGGAAAGTCGGGCGCGGCATCCGGCGGGCGACGCACGCCCATGGCGCGGGCGAGTCGGGTCTCGGCAAGCTGATCGAGTTGCACGCCGTCAACTCCGCCGGCGACATGATGGTGACCATCGCGCTGGCCTCCACCGTCTTCTTCTCCGTCCCCACCGACCAGGCGCGCGGGCGGGTCGCGTTGTATCTGGCCGTCACGATGGCCCCCTTCGCGCTGCTCGCCCCCGTCATCGGCCCGATCCTCGACCGCCTGCCGCACGGCCGCCGCGCCGCGATGGCCGGCGCCATGCTGGCCCGCGCGCTGCTCGCGCTGACCATGGCGGGCGCGGTCGCGGGCGGCGGGCTGGAGCTGTATCCGGCGGCGCTCGGCGTGCTGGTCGCCTCCAAGGCGTACGGGGTGGTGCGCAGCGCCGTCGTACCCCGGCTGCTGCCACCGCGGATCGCGCTGGTCAAGGCGAACTCCAGGGTGACGCTCGGCGGTCTGCTGGCGACCGGCGTGGCGGCGCCGGTGGGGGCCGGGCTGCATCAGATCGGTCCGGGCTGGCCGCTCTACGGGGCATTCGTCCTGTTCGGCACCGGCGCCTTCCTGTCCTTCACGCTGCCGCACAAGGTCGACTCGTCGAAGGGCGAGGCGAAGGCGCACTTCGCCGCGCGGAAGGCGTTCGACGAGGTGGCGGTGCCCGGCCTGCCCAGAAACCCGGCAGCGCCGGGTGCGACGGGGGTGACCGGCGCGGGAGCCACCCGCGCGAGCCGCGCCCTGCTCTGGTTCTCCCGGAACGGCCGCGAGGAGCGCAGGGCCGGGACCAGGGGCGGGACCAGGCCGGGGATCAGGGTCGGGACCAAGGCGGGACGCGGTCGCTGGGACCCGAGCCGGGACAGGGGCTGGGAGAAGAGCAAGGGCAAGGCCGCGGGGACGGCGAGCAGCAGTGACAGCGCGGAGCGCAACGGCGGGAGCGGCCGTACGGGGCGCGCCGGCGGCGGGCAGCAGGCCGGCAGGCCCAAGCGGCCGGGGCTGACCACCGTCGGCCCGTCCGTGCTGCACGCCCTCCAGGCGAACGCCACGCTGCGCATGCTGTCCGGCTTCCTCACCTTCTTCCTCGCCTTCGTACTGCGCGAGCACCCGTTGAACGGGCTGAGCGCCGCCGCCTCGCTCGGCATCGTGGTGGTGTCGGCCGGCACCGGCAACGCGCTGGGCACCGCCCTCGGCGCCTGGCTCAGGGCGCGCGGGCCCGAGACGATCATCGTGACCGTGCTGGCGCTGGCGCTCGGCGCGACCATCACCGCCGCCGCGCTGTACAGCGAGATCGCGGTCGCGGGCATGGCGGCCACCGCCGGTATCGCGCAGGCGCTCGGCAAGCTGTCCCTGGACGCGCTGATCCAGCGGGACGTACCGGAGCCGGTACGGACGTCCGCCTTCGCCCGCTCCGAGACGCTGATGCAGATGTCCTGGGTGGTCGGCGGGGCCATCGCCATGACGCTGCCGCTGAATGGCGTACTCGGCATGTCGGTCGCGGCCACCCTGGTCGCGCTGGGCACGGTGGTGACCGTACGGAGGCTGCTGTCCGCCGCCCGGCACGGGGCGCCGCCGCGGGCGCGGGTGGCGTGACGGTAGGGCGTGGGTGCGCGAGCGGTACGGACCTGAGCACGTGAGCCGTACGGGTCGGCGGCGGTGCGGCCCGAGCGGTGACCCGGACCGGCGGTGCGAGCGGCGGCGGAAGCGGCGGGCGGTTGCGCCGGTGGCGGGCGGTTGCGCCGGTGGCGGGCGGTTGCGCCGGTGGCGGGCGGTTGCGCCGGTGGCGGGCTCGCCGTACAGCCGGCCTGCGGGCGACAGACCCGCCGGAGGCCCCCGTCGGCCTCTTGGGGCGGCGGCCAGATAGCCTGCCCGCATGACCGCTGCGTTTTCTTCGGGCAAGGGCCGCCGCGCCGCTGCCGCTCTCGGTGCCGTGACCCTGGGGCTCCTCACCCTCTCCGCCTGCGAGAAGCCGACGCCGCTGGCGACGGCGACCCTCGGCACAACCACGGTGACCACAGAGGCTTCCTGCTACAAAGACGGCGAGGCCATCAAGAGGTCCGTGGTCGAAAAGTGCCTCAATGAGAAGGCCGAGCACACGATCACGGTCAAGGCCGGCGAGAAGGTGCGCATCGGCGTGGACCCGAAGATCGCCGACACCGGCTGGATGCTGACCGTCAACGGCAGGGCGGCGCTGGAGGAGATCAGCGACCAAACGTACGTCAGCCTCCCCGGAGCCGCCTTCTTCACCGCCCCGCAGGGAGCCAACGGACCGACCGGCCCCAGGCCGAAGGAAGTCCAGATCAGCGTCATCGAGGTCCACGTGGAAAAGGGCAAGCCCCAGGAATACAAGGGCGTCTGGCACCTCAAGCTGAAGCGCGACGGAGCCTGACGACCTGCCGCCCGAGGCCCCGGCCCCGATCCCGGCAGCGGTCCCGCTGATGCGCGTCCTCATCGTCACCGCCGTCCCGGCAGAGCGCGACGCGGTCGCACTCGCCGTCCGCACGGCTGCGGTGCGCACGACAGCCGTGCGCACGGAAGCCGGGGCCGATTCGGGAGCTGAACCGGCGGCGGAGCCGGTCGAGGTCGCGCTCCCCGGCTATGTGCTGCACCGCCATGTGCCGCACCGCTTCAACCACGTCTTCGATGGTCTCGATCATCGCGATGATCTCGTTTTCGACCTGCTCGCCGCCGGGGTCGGACCCGCCGCTGCCGCCGCCGGGACCGCGACCGCGCTGACGGCCGCCGCGCTCGCCCAGCAGCCGTACGACCTCGTCATCTCGGCGGGGATCGGCGGCGGCTTCACCCATACGCGCCCGCCCGCGCCCACCCCCGCCGATCCCGCCCCGGTCGGTTCCGTGGTCGTCGCGGACATCATCGCGGCGGCCGATCTGGGCGCCGAGACGCCCGACGGTTTTCTCGCCGTCACCGAACTCGGGTTCGGGACCGACGCCCATCGGCCGCCCGAAGCGCTCGCCCGCGCCGTCGCCGAGGCGGCCGGGGCCGCGTACGGAACCGTGCTCACCGTGTCGACCGTGACCGGGACCGCCGAGCGGGCCGCGCTGCTCGCCGACCGCCATCCGCGGGCCCTGGCCGAGGCGATGGAGGGATTCGGGGTCGCGGAGGCAGCCGCCGCGCAGGGGCTGCCCGTACTGGAGATCCGCGCGATCTCCAACCGCGTCGGCCCGCGTGACCGCGGTGCCTGGCGAATCCGCGAGGCCCTCGACGCGCTCGGCGCGGCGTTCAGCACACTGCCCGCTGTCCTCGCGGGCGACAGCGGATCGAGCACCGCCGTCACCACCACCACCACCACCACCAGCAACCGCCCGAACAGCACGAGCACCACCAGCAATACACCGCTCGCCAGGAGGACGCCGTGACCGACCGGCTGAAGATCGCTTACTCGCCGTGCCCCAACGACACGTTCGTCTTCCACGCGTGGGCGCACGACACCGTGCCCGGCGCGCCGCCGATCGATGTCACCTTCGCGGACATCGATGTCACCAACGGCATGGCGGAGCGCGGCGAGTTCGACGTGCTCAAGGTGTCGTACGCGGTGCTGCCGTGGGTGCTGGAGGAGTACGCCCTGCTGCCGTGCGGCGGGGCCCTCGGGCGGGGCTGCGGGCCGCTTGTGCTGACGCGCGGCGAGGGCTCGGCGGCCGATCTGGCGGGGAAGACCATCGCGGTGCCGAGCGAGCGCTCGACCGCGTATCTGCTGTTCCGCCTGTGGGCCGCGACCGAGATCCCCGGCGGCGTCGGCGAGGTGAAGGTGCTGCCGTTCGACGAGATCATGCCCGCCGTGCGCGACGGCGAGGTGGACGCCGGGCTGGTGATCCACGAAGCCCGCTTCACGTTCCAGAACTACGGCCTGCACTGCCTCGCCGACATGGGCGAGCACTGGGAGAGCACCACCGGCCTGCCCATCCCGCTCGGCGCGATCATCGCCAAGCGGTCACTGGGCGCGGAGCGGCTGCGCGAGCTGTCCGACGCGATCCGTACGTCGGTCCGGATGGCCTGGGACGACCCGGCCGCCTCGCGCCCGTACGTCCTCGCACACGCGCAGGAGATGAACCCGGCCGTCGCCGACCAGCACATCGGGCTCTACGTCAACGAGTTCACCGCCGACCTCGGCGAGGACGGCTACGCGGCGGTACGCGGGCTGCTCACCCGCGCGGCGGCCGAGGGGCTGGTGCCGCCCCTCGGCCCCGACGCGCTGAATCCGGGCTGAGCTGAATCTGGCCTGAGCCGAATCCGGCTGGGCTGAATCCAGCCCGTCACTCGTCCAGCCCGCCACGTGTCCGACCCGTCACACGTCCCGCCACACGTCCAGCCCGTCACACGTCCAGTTGGTCGGCGACCGCGCGCAGCATGCCCGCGATCTTGTGGCCGTGGACCTTGTCGGGGTAGCGCCCGCGTTCCAGTGACTGTGCGACGTTCTCCAGCAGTGTGGTGAGGTCCTGCACGATCGACGCCAGCTCGTCCGGCTTGCGGCGCTGGGCGGCGGCCACTGACGGGGCCGGGTCGAGCACGGTGACCGAGAGCGCCTGGTCACCGCGGTTGCCCGCCACCACGCCGAACTCGACGCGTTGGCCCGGCTTCAGCGCCTCCACGCCGTCCGGTAGCACTGACGAGTGCACGAAGACGTCGCCGCCGTCATCGCGGGAGAGGAAGCCGAAGCCCTTCTCAGTGTTGAACCACTTGACCTTGCCGGTAGGCACGTCCGTCCGACCTCGTCCTCATTGTTTGGGTTGTGAGAAACAACCGACAAAACAGCTCTGGATAGCAGTGCAGCGGGCCGCAAGACCCGCTTCTACCAAGGCTAGTGGTCCATTGGCCGGTGACAAGATGCCGCCGGGTGGTTCCTGTGTGCTTCTGGCCCGGACTTACCCTGGTCGGGTGAGCAACCAAACCCAGCAGACCAGCAGCGGTGCCGGCGACCGGCTCGTACGGATCGGCGCGATCGTCTTCGCGATCGGCGCAGTGGCCACGATGGCCACCATGGCCCCGTTGTTCCTTGGCGGCGATCCGTTGCCGTCCGTCTTCTACTGGCTGTGCATGCTGATGGGCGCGGGCTTCCTCATCGCCGCGGCCGGCGTGTTGCGGTCGGCCGCCGAGGGGCGGCGCCAGGCCAAGTCGGCGGTGTAGCGACGCAGCGCTGCTGCCAGGCAGATCCGCCGAGCCGGCACAGCCTTCCAGCACAGCAGCCCAGCACAGCCGTCCCATCGGACCAGGCGTCCCGTCGGACCAAGCGTCCCGTCAGACCGACTCTGCCACGTGGCGCTCCAGCCAGGCCGGGAACAGCGTCAGACCGGCCAGGACCACGTCCGCGCCGGCCTCCCGCAGTTCATCGGCGTCGCACGGGCCGGTCGCCACGGCGACGGACAGCGCGCCGGCCGCGCGGGCGCCGCGTACATCGCCGGTGTGGTCGCCGACGTACACCGTCGCGCCGTACTCGCGCAGCGCCTCCGCCTTCCCCTCGGCCCACAGCCAGCCGATGACGGCGTCGGCCTCGATGCCCACGTGGTCGAGGTGCAGCTTCGCGTTGGGCTCGTGCTTCGCGGTGACGACGATGGCGCGTCCCACGGCGTGCCCTGCCCCCTTCGCACTCGCTCTGACCGCGGCGACGGCCTCGGGGGCGCCGGGCATGGCGGGGGACGGGCCGATCGCGTAGGCCGGATAGATCTCGCGGTAGCGGTCGGCCATTTCCTGGATGTGCTCATCGGGGAACCAGTGCGCGAGTTCCTGCTCCAGGGGCGGCCCGAGGCGGGTCACGGCGAGGTCGGCGTCGATCGGCGTCCCCGTTTCGGCCGACAGCACCTCGTAGGCCGCCTTGATGCCGGGGCGCGAGTCGATGAGCGTCATGTCGAGGTCGAATCCGACCGTCAGCGGGTACGTGGCCATGCCCGCCATTCTGCCTTGCGGGACCGCCCGGTCCGCTCCAGAGGCAGCCCGTGCACTTAGCCAAGCCTAAGTTGGGCGTCGGCAGGCGTACGCGGCAGGAGTACGAGACGCGAACGCCGATGCGGTGCGCAGCCCGCTGCCCAGGTGAACACCTACGCATGAAGTACGAATGAAGACGAATGAAACTCGCACGCATGACCACGTGCGCATGCGAAATGGATCCGATGCCAGCCGTCCCGACCACCAGCCCCAGACGCCGTCGCGCTGATCCAGAGCGTCGCGCGCAACCCGCTCGCGAGCCCCGACATCATCGGGGTGACGCAGGGCGCGAGCGCGCTGACGGTCGGCGCGATGACCTTCGGCGTCACCTCGTACACCGTCCTGCCGTACCTCTCGGTGATCGGCGGGCTGGTCGCCGCCGCGCTCGTCTACGTCTTCGCGTGGCGCGGCGGGCTGCACGCGACCCGCTTTGTACTCATCGGCATCGGCTTCGCGGTCGCGCCGCGCTCCGTCACCCAGCTGTTCCTGACCACGGCAGGTCCTTCAAGGTCGACGACCAACTCTGGATCCAGGGCATCGGCTACACGGCGGCGAACAAGATCCTGGAAGAGCTGCAGACGAAGCTGACGAAGTGAAGCTGAAGCCGTGAAGCTGACGGCGTGAAGCTGAAGACGTAGCGAAGCCGCCCGCGCCCACCCGATCACCCGCTCGACCACACGCGTCACCGCTATCGCCGGATCACTCGATGACACACCGACTACACCCGTCGCCTCGACGACTACACCCGTCGCCTCGACCGCCAGATCAGGAACAGCGCCGAGGCGACGGCCGCGATCCGTACGACGACGGGCAGCGCGTCGGTCAGGGCGTGGCCCAGGCCGCCGCGCGGGATGGGCTCGCCCCAGCCCTCGTTGACCCGGCCCCAGAGCCAGACGATCGTGCCGGCCGCGACCAGGCCGGGCACGCCCATCGCCGCCCACTTGGCCTCGGCGCGGGAGAGCCGGCGCGAGCCGTACGCGAGCAGCCAGCCGGCGCCGAGCGCGATCCAGGAGCCGAAAATGGCCCCGCCGACGAGCAGAGCGGCGGCGAGCAACACCAGCACCCCGACAGACCCCGCCACACCGACGCCACCGTCCTCACCCGTACGACCCGTACGACGCAGCCGAGGCCGCCACCGCCGACGGGCGCCCGACTCATCCTCATCAGCATCGTCGAGCGCGTCCTCGCCACCCGCCCGAGCGGCCAACTCGGCTCGCTCCGCCCTCTCGATCCGCTCGACGCGCTCCAGGGCAGCGGCGCGGTCGTCGGGCCGGGGCGGCGGCTTGAGGAGTTCGGGCAGCTCGATGCCGCCGACGAATCCGGGCACCGACTCCCCGGGCCCGAAGCCGCCCGACCCGTACATGCCGGGCCCGAACGGCCCCGACTCCACGCGCCACCAGTCCGTCCCGACGTCCGAGGGCCCCAACTCGTCCTCACCCGCGAGGTGCGGCGGCGAGGCGGCGGTACTCGACACCTCGGGAACGGACGGGGCGGGCGGGGCGGAAGCCGAGGAGGACTCATGCTCCGCTCGCGGCATGGGCACCTTGCCGGACAACCCACCCAGCTTTTCCCGAGCCTTCTCCCGCGCGCTCTGCCGAGCAGAACGCCAGCCACGGTCCGCAGGATCGCGACGTTCCGCCGACTTGCCGCGCCCGCCAGCGAAGTTGCTGAAGCCGCTGGAGCTGCCAGAACTGCCAGAGCCGCTGGAACCAGCGAACCCGCTGGGGGCACCGGCGCTGAGCGAACCCCCGGCCCCAGCCCCATCCCCCGCAGATCCCCCTGCTGCCGCATCCACCACGTCCATCGGCGACCCGAGCTTGCTCAGAATGCGCTTGACGCCGGCCGGGCTGTCCGAGCTACTACCGGTATTGGCTGCACGCCGGGCATCGATATCCGCGCGCAATCCGGAGACCAGCCGCATCCGTTGGCCGGAGGGCAGCGCTCGTTGCTGAGCCAGGTCGCCGACGCGGCTCAAGTAGTCGTATACGAGCTGATCGCTCTCGATCCCCACGAAATCCCCTGCGGGTAAGCACTGTTCATGACCGCCTCACAACGACCGTAGCGTGTTTCGCCACGACGGCGGAGCTCCCCGGACCACCCGCCCGCCATCCGCCCCCGACGCGAGCCACGCCCAGCGACGGTCGGCGCGAACCGCCCGGGGGCGACCGGCCACGACTCGTCGTGGCGACACGGTTGGCCGCAAGCGGCCCCGAGGGCGCGATGCAAAGGGAGAGGCCAGGGCGGGGCGGGGCGCGACTCACAGGAGGGGGCGGGTCGGGCCGGGCCGGCCCTGGAGACGCGACTCAACGGAAGGGGGTGGGGCCGGAGGGGCGGTAGGTCCTGGACGCTGTCGTGTATTTGTGGGCCGCCAGGCCCGTAAATATACGGTCCAGGAC
>NZ_JAYMZR010000154.1:0-11364 GCF_035828615.1 Streptomyces sp. H27-D2
CTCCCCCATCCGCCGCTCCGCCCCGTCCGCCCCCGGACACCTCACCGCCCACGGCATCCGCGCCGCCTACGGCGGATTCACCGCGCTCGACGGCGTCGATCTCACCGTCTCCCCCGGCCGTGTCACCGGCCTGATCGGCCCCAACGGAGCGGGCAAGAGCACGCTCTTCCACTGTCTGAGCGGCGCTCTCCGCCCCACCTCGGGGCAGGTGATCCTGTCAGGACGGGACATCACCCGACGGCCCCCGCACATCCGGGCGCGCCTCGGCCTGGCTCGCACCTTCCAGCAGCCGGCGGTCTTCCCCGGTCTGACCGTCGGCGAGAACGTCCGCGTCGGCGCGGAGCAGGGCGCCGCTGGGCAGGGCAGTGCGAAGGGCCCCGCCGCCGAAGCCCGCGCCCTGCGTCTGCTCGGCCTCAGCGGGCTCCGCGACACCCTCGCCGCCGAGCTGCCGACCGGTGTGCTGCGGCGCGTCGAGCTGGCCCGCGCCCTGGCGGGCAGCCCCCGCGTGCTGCTGCTCGACGAGCCGGCCGCCGGGCTCGACAGCGCCGAAGTCGCCGCGCTGGCCCGCGTGCTGCGAGCGCTCGCGGCCGACGGGATGGCGCTGCTGATCGTCGAGCACGACCTCGACCTGATCGGCGATCTCGCGGACACGGTCCACACCATGGCGGCGGGCCGCATCATCGGCTCCGGCCCGGCTGCGCCCGTGTCCCCGTCCGCGCCCTCGTCCCCGTCCCCGTCCCCGTCCCCGTCCGCGCCCTCGTCCGCGCCCTCGTCCTCGTCATGAACACCGGGACCGTAAGCGCAGGCGCCCCGCGCGCCGGCATCGCGCTCGCCGCCGCCCGGGTCCGGTACGGCCCGCTCGAAGCGCTGCACGGCGTCGACCTCCCCGCGCCCGCCGGGCACCTCACCGTGCTGCTCGGCCGCAACGGCGCCGGCCGCAGCACCGCGCTGCTCGCCCTGGCCGGCGCGCTGCCCCTCGCGTCCGGGCGGGTGCTGTGGGACGGCGCGGACGTGACCCGGCTGCCCGCGCATGCCCGTGCCCGCCGCGGGCTGTGCCTCATCCCCGACCAACGGGCCGTCTTCGCTTCCCTCAGCACCGCCGAGAACCTCGAACTCGCGGCGCCGGCCGGGGACCGCTCCGCCGCCCTGGACGCCTATCCCGCCCTGCGCGCGCTGCTCGGCCGCCGCGCGGGCACCCTCTCCGGGGGCGAGCAGCGGATGCTCGCGGTGGCGCGGGGCCTGCTCACGCCCGCCCGGGTGCTGCTGATCGACGAACCGACGCTGGGCATGTCCCCCGCGACGGCCGCCCGCACCCACGCTCTCCTCGGCGACCTGGCGCACGGCCGGTCCGGTACGGGCGGGCCCAGGGCCGTCGTGATCGCCGAACAGCGGCTGTCGCCCGCGCTGCGCCGTGCGGCCTCGCTGGCGTACGAACTGCGGCGCGGAGCGGTGGTGTTCAGCGGCGAGCCGGCGGAACTGCCGCCGCGCTGACGGCGCTCAGCGCGCACCGCACGGGTCAGCGCGCACCGCCCGGGAGCGCCAGCAGCGTGCCGACGGCCAGCAGGTCCGGGTCCGCGCCGATCAGCGGCTCGTTGGCCCGGTAGAGCGCGGGCCACCCGCCGGACACGCGGTGCCGCCGCGCGATCGACCCCAGCGTGTCGCCGCTCCGTACGACGTGGGCCCGCCCGGACAGCCCGTAGCGCTTCGAGCAGTTCGGCCACGCGCCCCAGCCCTGGGTGCCCAGAACCCGCTCGGCGATCTCGATCTGCTGCTCACGGCCCGCGAGGTCGGCCCGTCGCGCGTGCTCCAGGCCGCCGTGCTCCTCCCAGGTGGACTGGCGGAACTGCAACCCGCCGTAGTAGTTGTTGCCGGTGTCCGCGTTCCACCGGCCGCCGCTCTCGCAGTCCGCGATGCAGCCCCACGGCCACTCGGCCGAGGAGCAGGAGTACGAGGCAGGCCGCTCCTGAGCGACGGAGCCTGCGACGAAGGCGGCGGAGGCGGCGGAGGGCGCGAGCGCCGACAGCGCGACCAGCGCCGCGAGCGCGCCGAGCAGCAGAGCCACGGGCTGGGAACCACGCGTAGGGGCCACCGGGCCACGCTAGGCACCGGTTTCCGACGGACCGGGACGCCGCGCCCGGTCGGCGGGACGCCCCACCCGGTCGGGGGAGACCGGGCGGGGCGCGCGCACGAGCGGGACGGGCGCTCGTACGACCGGCCGTAGTCCGAACGGCGTCGCGGGCGTCGACGCGTCAGCGCTTACGGCCCGTCAGGGCTCCCGGCCCTCAGAGCACGAGCCGCTGTCCGACCCGGATCAGGTCCGGGTCGCCGCCGATGACGGACCTGTTGGCGGCGTAGACCTCCCGCCAGTCGACGCCGCGCGCCGTGGCGAGCCGGCTCAGGGTGTCGCCGGCCCTGACCGTGTACGAACCACGGGCGTGGCCCCGGTCGGCGTGCCCCGATTCCCGCTTGGGCGTCTTGTACGCCGGCGCCTGGTTGCTCGGCGCCTCGCGCTTCGGCGCCTCGCGCTTCGGCGCCGAGCGCGGCTGCGGTTGCGCCTTGGGCTGCGCCGCGCGGGGCTGGGCGGCCTGCGGCTGCCCCGATCCCGCTGGAGCGCTGCCGTACGCCCCGGCCCGCGCCGCACAGGTGGGCCAGGCGCCCCAGCCCTGCGAGCGCTGTACCTGGGTCGCCACGGCTATCTGCTGGGCGCGGCCGGCCCGGTCGGCGGTCGGCGCGTAGGCGCCACCCCCGTGGGCCCGCCAGGTGCCGGCGGAGAACTGGAGTCCGCCGTAGTAGCCGTTGCCGTTGTTGATGTGCCAGTTTCCGCCGCTCTCGCACTTCGCGATGCGGTCCCACACTCCGCTGTCCGCTGCCCCGGCCGAGCCGGAGGCTGCGAGCAGTGCCAACGGGGCCGCCAACACGGCTCCGGCGAGTACTGCTGTCTCGCGACGACGTATGGACATGGATTCCCTCTCGATGGGCGTTGCCGGGCGGTGCTCGGTACATACGGCGGGTGACTGTAGGGAGCTTCCTGACCCCGTATCAACCACGTGTTCGTATCGGCAGGCCAGTTGCCGGTTACCGCCGGTATAGGCGAGTTTCAGCCACCCGATACATCAGCTTATTTAGCACTTTGCCTTCCTATAGGAAAGATGATCTGTGACCCAGCTCACCGCAACAACTTCCATGCCCTCCGCAGGGGTTGGCATGGAGTGAGCGCTTCCGCCGCGCATCTCACGCTGTGCTGCCGATGATGCGATTCCACCGCCGTCAACGCGTGACCCTGGCCACAGATCGCCCGTTGTGTCCTTATGAGCCGGGGGACGCCCGGCGCTCGCACCAATACCGAGGAGCCACCCGTGCCGCGCATGCTCGACGTCAGCGACGACGTACGCGCCGAGATCGGCGAAGAAGAAGCCGAGCGGCTGCTCGCCGGCCAGAACGCCCCGGGCAGTTATGACTGCACTTCTTGCCGCACACCCGGCGACACCGATCAGGAACGCACCAGCACCGTCCTCTTCGTGGGCGAGGAGACCGCCGTACTCGCCTTCGCCCACGCCACCTGCATCCCCTCGCAGGTCGTCCCGGTCTCCGAGGAACAGCTCCAGGGGGCCGTCCGCTCCATCACCGGCGAGGAGCCCGCGGGGTCCGGCGGCCCCGTCCAGGCGCCGGCCGGCACCGCGGGCATCGACGCGGCCCCCCGGCAGGCGGTGCTCGGCGTCACCTGCGGGCTCCTGCTGATCGAGGATGAGCTGCGCCCGGCCGTCGTCGTCGAGCCCACCGGCCCGATCGCCCGCCCCGGCAGCGACGGCCCGGACGACGTCTTCCTGGCGTTGCTCCTGGAGCAGGGCTTCCACCAGGTCGGCAACCTCGGGCAGCCGCCCGCGCCGGTCCCCGGCTGGTCCGTGCTGCTGGCCATGGGTCAACTGCACGCCGTGCTGCAGCCCGGCGCCGGCAGCACCCCGGCCGCGTGGTGGCAGGCGCACCGCCCGCTGCCGGTCAGCGACGGCTGGCGTGCCGCCGTCAACAAGTCCAGCACGGTGCTGCTCTTCGCCGCCCCGGCGGGCGAGATCGGCGATCAGCCCCACGAGGACCTGTTGCGCGACGCACTGGAGCAGGCGGCCGCGCGCGGCCTGCTGGTCGGCGGATCGATGCCGTTGGCCGGAACCTGAGCACGGGCGGGCACCAGGCCCACGCACCCGGCCGAGCAGCTAAATCGGCGCTCAGCCCGCATCCGTCGGCGGGCGGGGTCGTTGGCACATATGTGCACGCATACGACTCCTCCCCCCGGTCCCCGTATCAGAGCCAGATTCCCGGAATGCGCCCGTCGTACCAGAGCTCGCCCGCTCCATCGGCGACCCCGATCTACGACGCGCTGTACTCCGAGTACCTGAGGTCCTTCCGGGCGCTGCCCGGCGACCGTACGGGCGAGGAGGAGCTGGGACTCGACTCGCTCGGGAACTGGAACCATCCCGGCACCGCGAACGGATACGCGAGCCATACTCACAGCAGCCACAGCGGTCATGGCAGTCACAGCCACAGCCACAGCTCGGCCACCGGGGCCATGACCGGCGTCTGGGACTCCTACGGGCGGCAGCAGCGGAACCTCCCCGCGGCGCTGCCGCCCGGCCAGCGCGACTACCGGGGGCGCGGCCGGTAGCCGACCGGCCGACGCGACGGCGGCGGGGGGGGGGGTCAACGCAAACCGGTACCCCCCCGCCGCGGTTGTGCGTCAGCCGTTCACGCGCCGGCCGGTCACGCCTCAGCCGTTCTCGGGCTTCTTCCTGTTGACACGGCCGCCGCGGCGCTCGCGGACCCGCACCGAGAGGTGGATCGGGGTGCCGGGGAAGCCGAACTCCTCGCGCAGCCGGCGTTCGATGAAGCGGCGGTAGCCGGCCTCCAGGAAGCCCGAGGCGAAGAGCACGAACCGGGGCGGCGCGACGCCGGCCTGGGTGCCGAAGAGGATGCGGGGCTGCTTGCCGCCGCGCACCGGGTGCGGGTGGGAGGCGACGATCTCGCCGAGGAAGGCGTTGAGCCGTCCGGTCGGCACCCGGGTCTCCCAGCCCGCCAGCGCGGTCTGGATCGCCGGGACCAGCTTCTCCATGTGCCGGCCGGTGAGCGCCGAGACGTTCACCCGGGGCGCCCACTGGACCTGGACCAGGTCCGTCTCGATCTCGCGCTCCAGGTAGTAGCGGCGCTCCTCGTCCATCTGGTCCCACTTGTTGTACGCGATGACGACGGCGCGCCCGGCCTCCACCGCCATCGTGATGATGCGGGTGTCCTGCACCGTGAGGGACTCGCTGGCGTCGATGAGGATGACCGCCACCTCGGCCTTCTGCAGGGCGGCGGCGGTGCGCAGCGAGGCGTAGTAGTCCGCGCCTTCCTGGAGGTGGACGCGGCGGCGGATGCCGGCGGTGTCGATGAACTTCCAGGTGATGCCGCCGAGCTGGATCAGCTCGTCGACCGGGTCGCGGGTGGTGCCGGCGACCTCGTTGACGACGACCCGGTCCTCGTTGGCGACCTTGTTCAGCATCGACGACTTGCCGACGTTCGGGCGGCCGATCAGCGCGATGCGCCGGGGGCCGCCGACGGCCAGGCCGAAGGTCTGCGCCGGGGCCTCGGGCAGCGCCGCGAGCACGGCGTCGAGCAGGTCGCCGGTGCCGCGGCCGTGCAGCGAGGAGACCGCGTGCGGCTCGCCGAGGCCGAGCGACCACAGCATGGACGCGTCGGCCTCGCCGGACGCGCCGTCCACCTTGTTGGCGCAGAGCACGACGGGCTTGCCGGCCCGGCGCAGCAGCTTGACGACGGCCTCGTCGGTGTCGGTCGCGCCGACCTTGGCGTCGACGACGAAGACGACGGCGTCGGCGGCCGAGATCGCGAACTCGGCCTGCGCCGCGACGGACGCGTCGATGCCCAGGACGTCCTGCTCCCAGCCGCCGGTGTCGACGACGTTGAAGCGGCGGCCGTTCCAGTGCGCCTCGTAGCTGACGCGGTCGCGGGTGACGCCGGGCTTGTCCTCGACGACCGCTTCGCGGCGGCCGATGATGCGGTTCACCAGGGTCGATTTGCCGACATTGGGGCGGCCGACGACGGCGAGGGTGGGCAGCGGGCCGTGGCCGGCCGCGGCGATCTCGCCTTCGACCTCCTCGGCGTCGAAGCCTTCCTGGGTGGCGAGCTCCATGAACTCCGCGTACTCGGCGTCGCCGAGCTCACCGTGCTCGTCGCCGGAGTGGATCTGGTCGTTCATGAAGTCCGTTCCTCGTTCATCCATCGTCGATGGGCCTCTTGCGCCCACTACTCAGTGTCGATCAGTGACCGGTGAGACGCCTGGCGTCCGCCAGGTGTCCGGTCAGCCGTTGCTGAATGCGTACCGTCGCCGCGTCCAGCGCGGTGCGGGTGCGTTTGCCGGCGCTGTCGCCCGCCTCGAAGGATTCGCCGTAGACGACGTCGATCCGGCTGCGCAGCGGCGGCACGCCCGCTATCAGCCGGCTCCGCCGGTCGGTGCTGCCGAGCACGGCGACCGGAACCACGGGGGCTCCCGAGCGTACGGCGAAGTAGGCGAGCCCGGAGCGCAGCGACGCGAAGTCGCCCTCGCCCCTGGTGCCCTCGGGGAAGATCCCGAGCACTCCGCCGCGCGCCAGCAGGCCGAGCGCGTTGGTGACGGCCGTCCGGTCCGCGATCGTGCGGTCCACTTTCAGCTGCCCTATTCCGCGCAGGAAGGGGTCCATCGGGCCGATGAACGCCTCCTTCTTGACCAGGAAGTGCACCGGCCGCGGCGAGGTGCCGATGATCATCGGACCGTCGACGTTGTGCGAGTGGTTCACCGCGAGGATCACCGGGCCGCCGACCGGCACCCGCCAGGCGCCGAGCACGCGCGGTTTCCACAACCCGTACATCAGCCCGATGCCGATACGCCGGCCGACCGCGGCCCCACCCGGGCCGGGCACGCTGTCGGAGGCGGTCACGCGGACTGCCCCGCACGGGACAGCGCCGACTCGATGAGGGTGACGACGCACTCGATGACCTGCTCAAGGGTCAGCTCGGTGGTGTCCACCTCGACGGCGTCGTCCGCCTTGGCCAGCGGCGAGACCTTGCGGCCGGAGTCGGCCGCGTCCCGCTTGACCAGCGCGTCACGGGTGGCCGTCAGGTCGACGGCCTCCTTGCCCTTGAGCTCGCCGCTGCGGCGGGCCGCGCGGGCCTCCGCCGAGGCGGTGAGGAAGATCTTGAGGTCGGCGTCGGGCAGCACGGTGGTGCCGATGTCGCGGCCCTCGACGACGATGCCGCGCTCGGCGGTCGCCGCGATGCCGCGCTGCAGCTCGGTGAGCAGGGCGCGCACCTCGGGCACCGCGCTGACCACACTCACCGCGGAGGTGACCTCCTGGGTGCGGATCGGGCCGGACGCGTCCTGGCCGTCGACCGTGATGGTCGGGGCGGACGGGTTCGTTCCGGAGACGATGACGGGCTTGGTCGCGGCGGTGGCCACGGCGTCGGCGTCCTGCACGTCGACGCCGTTGACCAGCATCCACCAGGTGATGGCCCGGTACTGGGCGCCGGTGTCCAGGTAGCGCAGGCCCAGCTTGGCGGCCACGGCCTTGGAGGTGCTGGATTTGCCCGTGCCCGAGGGGCCGTCAATGCCGACGATCACGGTTGCCGGAGCGGTCCGGGCGGCAGTTTCCACGGTGAAAGACACCTTCCTCGTACACGGGGCGGGGTTGCGGGGCGTGCGCGGAGCCCGCATGGACCGGCTTCGGGCTCCCGGCCCGGGTCCAGGGCAAGCTCCATGCCTCGCACAAGGTTACTGTCTGAGCGGACCGCTCCGTACAGGCCGTCGTCACGGCCGGAGGGACCAGCCCCTCTCGCGCAGCGCGACGGTGAGTCCGGGCACCGACTTCGGTTCGACGGTGAGCTGGATGAGGCCCGCCTGCTGTCCGGTCGCGTGCTCGATCCGTACGTCCTCGATGTTGACCCCGACCCGCCCGGCGTCGGCGAAGATACGGGCCAGCTGGCCCGGCTCGTCCCCGATGGAGACGGTCACGGTCTCGTACGCCGTCGGCGCCGCGCCGTGCTTGCCCGGCACCCGGGCGCGGCCGGTGTTGCCCCGGCGCAGGACGTCCTCGATGCCGGTGACGCCGCCGCGCCGCTTGTCCTCGTCCGCCGACTGCAAGGAGCGCAGCGACTGGACCGTCTCGTCGAGGTCCGCGGCCACTTCGGCCAGCACGTCGGCGACCGGGCCGGGGTTGGCGGACAGGATGTCGATCCACATCCGCGGGTCGGAGGCGGCGATCCGGGTGACGTCGAGGATGCCCTGGCCGCACAGCCGTACGGCCGTCTCATCGGCCCCCGCGAGCCGGGCGGCGACCATGCTGGAGACGAGCTGCGGGGTGTGCGAGACGAGGGCGACGGCGCGGTCGTGCGCGTCCGCGTCCATCACGACGGGCACCGCGCGGCACAGCGAGACGAGTTCGAGGGCCAGGTTCAGCACCTCGGTGTCGGTCTCCCGGGTCGGCGTCAGCACCCAGGGGCGGCCTTCAAAAAGGTCTGCGGTGCCGGCCATCGGCCCCGACCGCTCCCGGCCGGCCATCGGATGGGTGCCGATGTAGTGGCTGAGGTCACAGCCGAGCGCCTCCAGCTCGCGGCGCGGGCCGCCCTTCACGCTGGCCACGTCGAGGTAGCCGCGGGCGAGCTCGCGGCGCTGCGCCTCGGCGAGCGTCGCGGCGACATGGGCGGGCGGCACCGCGATGATCGCGAGGTCGACGGGGCCGGCCGGGGCCTCGTCGGTGCCCGCGCCGAGGGCGGCGGCGGTACGCGCCTGCGTCGGGTCGTGGTCCTCCAGGTACACCTGGACGCCGCGCCCCGCCAGGGCCAGCGCCGCCGAGGTGCCGATGAGCCCGGTTCCGATGACGATCGCGGCTCTCACAGCGCGGCTCCGCGGACTGTTCGTACCGGTCGTACGGTCACGTCGCTGCTCCCTAGGTCGCACATGCGGTCACGCGTCCGGTCACACATCCGGTCACACATCCAATATTCCTGCTGTCGCAACGATCAGCGTAGCCAGCACCCCGCGAGGGTGCCACGAGCGGTACAACCATGGGCATGATCTTTCATGTACTGCCGCTGGACGACTGGCTGGCCGATCCGGGCCGCCCGTACGCCCCGCCGACGCTGGCCCGGGACGGCTTCGTGCACTGCTCGGCCGACGAGGCCGGCACGCTCGCCGTCGCCGACGGCTTCTACCGCGATGTGCCCGGTCCGCTGATGGCGCTGATGATCGACGAGGCGGCGCTGAAGGTCATGGTCCGCTGGGAGGCCGCCGACCCCGCGCCGCCGCCCGGCGTAGCGCCCGGAACCCTCTTCCCGCACGTCTACGGGCACATCGACCGGTCCGCGGTCGTCGGGATGCTGGAGGTCCAGCGGGACGCGCGCGGCCGGGCGACGGCGCTCAACGTCTGGTCCTGACCGCCGGAGGCTCCCGGTCGGCCGGAACCGGCCACCGCCGGGCCGGTAGCGGCTATGGACGGTGGGCCGCTGGTCGGGCCGGGTCGCCTTCCTGCTCACGATCCCGGTCGCGGTGCACTGCCTGTACGCCTTCGGCTGCCAGTCCGGGACGCCGCGGGTGATGTGGCACTCGCTGCTCGGCTGCGTCTTCTTCGCTTCGGATCCCGCGCCTTCGGGGTCCGGCTCGGAGTCGGGGTCCGCGTCCGGGTCCGCGTCCGGGTCCGCCGGCGGGAAGCCCGAGCCGTCCGCCGGGGGCGAGGCGCTGACCAAGGCGGCCGACGTGCCGGTGGGCGGCGGCGTCGCGCTGCGCGCGCAGAAGGTCGTGGTGACCCAGCCTGCCAAGGGGGACTTCAAGGCCTTCTCGGCGATCTGCACGCACGAGGGCTGCACGGTGAAGGACGTGACCGGCGGCACCATCAACTGCCCGTGCCACGGCAGTAAGTACCGGATCACGGACGCCTCGGTCGCGGGCGGCCCGGCGCCGCGCCCGCTGCCGCCGCAGAAGATCACCGTGGACGGGGGCACGATCCGACGCGCCTGACGCGCCCGACCGGCGGCCCGACCGCTCGTCCCGTCCCCGTCCGCCAGGAATTCGGAAGACGCGCCCGCGCCCCACAGGCCACAATCCCCCCATGCGAGCCACCCCCGACGGCACGGCACCCCGAGTCGTAGCTGGCCCAGGACCGGGGCACACGCCGACGGGGCGGCCCCGGCCCGGCTGTTACGCCGGGCGGAGCCGCCCCGTGGGTGCGGTTACTGCTGAGCTGCGTACCACTGAGGTGCGTCGGTACGCGGGTGAGTCCGGGCCCGTGAGCCCGGAGAGCCGGTGGGCTTAGAGCTCGACCTCGCGCATCAGCATGCCGACCTCGGTGTTGGTGAGGCGGCGCAGCCAACCGGACTTCTGGTCGCCGAGCGGGATCGGGCCGAAGCTGGTACGGACCAGCCGGTCGACCGGGAAGCCCGCTTCGGACAGCATCCGGCGCACGATGTGCTTGCGGCCCTCGTGCAGGGTCACCTCGACGAGGTAGTTCTTGCCGGTGTTCTCGACGACCTTGAAGTGGTCGGCGCGGGCGTACCCGTCCTCCAGCTCGATGCCGTTCTTGAGCAGCTTGCCGAGCTCACGCGGAATCGGTCCCTGGATCGCGGCCAGGTAGCTCTTCTTCACGCCGTAGCGCGGGTGCGTGAGGCGGTGGGCCAGCTCGCCGTGGTTGGTGAGCAGGATGATGCCTTCGGTCTCCGTGTCGAGCCGGCCGACGTGGAAGAGCCGGGTCTCGCGGTTGTTCACGTAGTCCCCGAGGCACTGACGGCCGTCCGGGTCCTCCATGGTGGCCACGACGCCCGCGGGCTTGTTCAGCGCGAAGAAGAGGTGCGACTGGCTGGCGACCGTCAGGCCGTCGACCTTGATCTCGTCCTTGTCCGCGTCGACGCGGAGCCCCTGCTCCAGCACGACCTGGCCGTTGACCTCGACCCGACCGTGCTCGATGAGCTCCTCGCAGGCGCGGCGGGAACCCATGCCGGCCCGGGCGAGGACCTTCTGCAGGCGCTCGCCCTCTTCCTCGCCGAACGTCTTGGGGGTCTTGACCTGCGGCTTGTCGTGACGAGCGCGGTTGCGCTCCTCGATCTTGGCGTCCAGCTCGCGCGAGCGGGCCGGGGCCTGCCGCTGACCGTGCGGGCCGCGGCGGGGCGGGGTGCCCCTCAGCGGTCCTGTTCCGGTCTTGCCGGCGCCGGCGGCCTTGGGCGCACCGCTCTTCGCCGGTCCGCCACGGGCAGCGCTGCCCCTGGCGCCGGTGGTCTTGGGACCACCGCTGCGGGGCGGGCCGCAACCGCCCGCCTCACATCCGCCCGGAGCGCCACGGTCCCAGCCGCAACGGC
>NZ_JAYMZR010000155.1:0-11352 GCF_035828615.1 Streptomyces sp. H27-D2
CCGGCGGCACGCCGCCGCGCTCGGTCGAGATGCCGCTGCTCAGGCCGGCGACCAGCGGCGAGGGCTGCACGCCGTGCAGCACCGCCCCGTCGAGCGCCGCCGCGGCGGCCGCGGCCACGTCCACCGCGTCCATCGGCCGGTCCGGCCCCGCCTGCACGCTCGCGCGGCGCGGCCGGCGCCGCCGCGAGAGCGCCGCCTCCTCCGCGTGCCCGGGGCCGTACTCCGCGTCCTGCGGGTCCTTCTCCATCGAGGTGCGCCGACGCCGGCGAGCGGGCCCCTCACGCCACTCCTCGTCATACTCCCCGGGCTCCCCCGGCAGGCGGTGGCCGTCGTGCTCCGGTTCGAGCGGCTCGGCCAGACCGAGCTTCACGCCGAGCAGCCGCACCCGCTGCGGAATCGAGTTGACCGGGGTGGCGGTGACGACCAGCAGCCCGAAGATCGTCAGCAGGATCAGCAGCGGCACGGCCAGCACCTCGCCGACCATGAAGACCAGCGGCTTGGACGCCCCCCAGCCGATCAGCCCGCCGGCGTCCTGGATCGCCTCGGTGCCCTCGCCGCGGCCGGGCGATCCGCAGGCGATGTGCACCTGCCCGAGGACCCCGATGACCAGTGCGGACAGGCCGATGACGATCCGGCCGTTCGCCTCCGGCTTCTCCGGGTGCCGGATGAGCCGTACGGCGATGACGCCGAGCAGTATCGGCACCACCAGGTCGAGGCGGCCGAAGGTGCCGGTCACCAGCATTTCGATCAGGTCGCCGACCGGACCGCGCAGATTCGACCAGGTACCGGCCGCGACCACCAGCCCGAGGCCGAGCAGCAGCAGCGCGACGCCGTCCTTACGGTGCGCCGGGTCCAGCCCGCGCGCGCCGCGCCCCACGCCGCGGAACAGCGCGCCGACGCCGTGCGCCAGACCCAGCCAGAGCGCGCGCGTCATGCGGTAGACCCCGTTGGTGGGGGACGGCGCGGGCTTGGGCGCGGCCTTCTTGGCGGCTGCCTTCTTCACGGGGGCCTTGCCGGGTGGCGCGCCGGCCTTCTTCGCCGGAGCCTTCTTGGCGGGCGCTTTCCTGGCAGCACCCCCCGCACGACCGGCAGGCTGCTTCGAGGCGCCCGCGCTGCTCGGGGAACCCTTGCCGGACGTACGTGAGGCCATGGAGCCGAGATTACAGCCGTCGGCCGTACGGGACACGTGTGCCCACGCCTTCGCCCATTCGTGTCGCGGCTCGCGGCGCGACGCGCGGGGCCCGCCCGCGGTGACACCGCGTCAGGACGCTAGTGCTGCGACGGAACCGCCGAGGCGCTGTTGCCGGCGCCCGGTTCCAGGGCGTCCAGCGCCCGGCGCAACCCGGTGAGTTTGCGCTCCAGATGAGCCGCGGTGGCGACCGCGGCCGCGTCCGCCGACTCGTCCAACTGCTTGGTGAGCGCCTCGGCCTGCTCCTCGACGGCGGCCAGCCTCGCGGACAGCTCGGCCAGCAGCCCCGCGGGCTCCTTGGCTTCGGGCACGCCCGGCCGTCCGCCCTCCAACTGGAGCCGCAACAGCGCGGCCTGCTCCCGCAGCTGGCAGTTCTTCATGTAGAGCTCGACGAACACCGAGACCTTCGCGCGCAGCACCCACGGGTCGAAGGGCTTGGAGATGTAGTCCACCGCGCCCGCCGCGTAACCCCGGAAGGTGTGATGCGGACCGTGGTTGATGGCGGTCAGGAAGATGATGGGGATGTCCCTGGTCCGCTCGCGGCGCTTGATGTGCGCCGCGGTTTCGAACCCGTCCATGCCCGGCATCTGCACATCCAGCAGAATCACCGCGAAGTCATCCGTGAGCAGCGCTTTGAGCGCTTCCTCCCCGGACGATGCCCGAACCAGCGTCTGATCGAGCGCGGAGAGAATGGCCTCCAGCGCCAGCAGATTCTCCGGCCGGTCATCGACCAGGAGGATCTTGGCCTTCTGCACCATGGCCCGTCCTCCTCGCCCCGGCAACGCGCCGGGCGCCACCCCAGGGGACGGCTCCGTTGCGCCGCCCGTCCTTGTGCCGGTCATGGTAGCCGCACCCCGCTGTTCGCCACACCCTGTCACCGCGATGTCACTGTGCACGTAGCAGAAACGCAGTGGGAGACCAGAAGGTTCCCCGAATACCGTACTCCCACACGTATTCGGCAACAGTCAGTCAACAGTCAGCCTTCAGGCTACCCCGCTCGGCCGCCCGTCCGGGGCGGGGGCACCGCCCCGGACGACCTCACTCGCCCCGCATCCACTGCTGCATGACCGTCAGCAGGTGGTCGGTGTCGACCGGCTTGGTGATGTAGTCGGACGCGCCCGACTCGATGCTCTTCTCCCGGTCGCCCTTCATCGCCTTCGCGGTGAGCGCGATGATCGGCAGTCCCGCGAACTGCGGCATCTTGCGGATCGCGGTCGTCGTCGCGTAGCCGTCCATCTCCGGCATCATGATGTCCATCAGCACCACCGCCACGTCGTCGTGCTGCTCCAGGACCTCGATCCCCTCGCGCCCGTTCTCGGCGTAGAGCACCGACAGGCCGTGCTGCTCCAGCACACTCGTCAGAGCGAACACATTGCGGATGTCGTCGTCGACGATCAGGACCTTCTCGCCGGAGAAGTTGCCGGTGAACCGGGACTCATGCTGCTCCTCGCCGTTGCCGAGCCATGACTCCTCCGGCGCGGGGTGCCCGGCGTCCGTCCCCGGGTGGAGCTGCCCCGGCAGGTCCGGGTGCTGCCCGGAAGCTGAGGGGAGGGCCCTGCGCCGGCGCCTGAAGAGGCCGCTGGCGCGCTCGGGCGGCGCGTCCTGGACCGGGCCTCGGGAGCGCCGTCGGGCACTCCCGTCGTCCCTCATGCCGGAGTCCGTGTCGGACTCGCGCGAGCTCATGGGGCCGCCGATGGCCAGGCCGCCCGGAGCGAGCTGCGGGTAGCCCTGCGGCGGGAGTTCGCCCGCGATGATCGGCAGATAGAGGGTGAAGGTGGAGCCGCGGCCGGGCTCGCTCGCCGCGTAGATCTCGCCGCCGAGCAGCCGGGCGATCTCCCTGCTGATCGACAGCCCCAGGCCGGTGCCGCCGTACTTGCGGCTGGTGGTGCCGTCGGCCTGCTTGAACGCCTCGAAGATGACCCGCATCTTGTTCGCGGCGATGCCGATCCCGGTGTCGGTGACCGAGAAGGCGATCATGTCGCCGTCCGGCTCCCGCAGCGAACCGTGTTCGAGCAACTGCTCGCGGATCGCGTTCGGCACATCGGCGCCGGCCGGCCGGATGACCAGCTCCACCGCGCCGCCGTCGGTGAACTTCACCGCGTTGGACAGCAGGTTGCGCAGCACCTGCAACAGCCGCTGCTCATCGGTGTGCAGCGTGGCCGGCAGCTCCGGCGAGACGCGGACCGAGAAGTCCAGCCCCTTCTCCGCGGTGAGCGGGCGGAAGGTGGCTTCGACGTAGTCGACGAGCTGGACCAGCGCGATCCGGGTCGGGCTGACCTCCATCTTGCCCGCCTCGACCTTCGACAGATCGAGGATGTCGTTGATCAGCTGAAGCAGGTCGGAGCCCGCGCCGTGGATCGTCTCGGCGAACTCCACCTGCTTCGGGGTGAGATTCCCCTCGGCGTTGTCCGCGAGCAACTTGGCCAGGATCAACAGCGAGTTGAGCGGCGTGCGCAGCTCGTGCGACATGTTGGCCAGGAACTCGGACTTGTAGCGCATCGACACCGCGAGCTGCTCGGCCCGCTCCTCCAGCACCTGCCGGGCGTCCTCGATCTCGGTGTTCTTGACCTCGATGTCCCGGTTCTGCTCCCGGAGTTGCTCCGCCTTCTCCTCCAGCTCGGCGTTGGAGAGCTGGAGCGCCTTCTGCCGGTTCTCCAGCTCCTCCGAGCGCTCCTGGAGCTGCTCGGTGAGTTCCTGCGACTGCTTGAGCAGCACCTCGGTCTTGGTGTTGACGCTGATCGTGTTGACGCTCGTCGCGATCATCTCGGCGATCTGGTTGAGGAAGTCCTTCTGGATCTGGGCGAACGGCTGGAAGGAGGCCAGCTCGATCACGCCGAGAACCTGTCCCTCGAAGAGCACCGGCAGCACGATGACGTGCGCCGGGGGCGCCTCGCCCAGCCCGGAGGCGATCTTGAGATAACCGGGCGGCACGTTCTCCAGCAGGATGGTGCGCTTCTCCTCCGCGGCGGTGCCGATGAGCGCCTCGCCGGGCCGGAAGGAGGTGGGCATCGAGCCCATCGAGTAGCCGTACGAGCCGATGAGGCGCAGCTCATACGCGTCGTTCCTGCTGCCGTTGGCGCCGATCTCGTTGCCGGCGCCGGTCGGGGCCGCGTGGAAGAAGGCGCCGTGCTGGGCCGCGACGACCGGGGTGAGCTCGCTCATGATGAGCCCGGCGACGTCCTCCAGGTCCCGGCGGCCCTGCATCAGGCCGGAGATCCGGGCGAGGTTGCCCTTGAGCCAGTCCTGTTCCTCGTTGGCGCGTGTGGTCTCGCGCAGGTTCGCGATCATCGTGTTGACGGTGTCCTGGAGTTCCAGGATCTCGCCGGCCGCGTCCACGTCGATCTTCAGATTGAGGTCGCCGCGGGTCACCGCGGTCGCGACCGCGGCGATGGCGCGCACCTGCCGGGTCAGGTTCCCGGCCATCTCGTTCACCGACTCGGTGAGGTCGCGCCAGGTGCCGTCCACGTCGCGCACCCGCGCCTGGCCGCCCAGCTGCCCTTCGGTGCCCACCTCGCGGGCGACCCGGGTGACCTGCTCGGCGAACGAGGACAGCTGGTCCACCATCGTGTTCATGGTGGTCTTGAGTTCGAGGATCTCGCCGCGGGCGTCCACGTCGATCTTCTTGGTCAGATCGCCCCTGGCGACGGCCGTGGTGACCATCGCGATATTGCGGACCTGGCCGGTCAGGTTGGACGCCATCGAGTTCACCGATTCGGTGAGGTCCTTCCAGGTCCCGGAGACACCGGGGACCCGCGCCTGGCCGCCGAGGATGCCGTCGGTGCCCACCTCACGGGCCACCCTGGTGACCTCGTCCGCGAAGGACGACAGCGTGGTCACCATGATGTTGACGGTGTCGGCGAGCTGCGCGACCTCGCCGCGCGCCTCGACCGTGACCTTCTTCGTCAGATCGCCGTTGGCGACCGCGGTCGCCACCTGCGAGATGTTGCGGACCTGGCTGGTCAGGTTGTTGGCCATCAGGTTGACGTTCTCGGACAGGTCCTTCCAGATGCCGGTGACGTCGCGCACCCGCGCCTGGCCGCCCAACTGCCCTTCGGTGCCCACCTCGCGGGCCACCCTGGTGACCTGCTCGGCGAACGAGGACAGCTGGTCCACCATCGTGTTGACGGTCGTGACGAGTTCGAGGATCTCGCCGCGCGCGTCGACGGTGATCTTCTTCGACAGGTCGCCCTTGGCAACCGCCGTCGTGACCTCGGCGATGTTGCGGACCTGCGAAGTCAGGTTGTTCGCCATCGAGTTGACGGACTGCGTGAGGTCCTTCCAGGTCCCGGAGACCCCCTGCACCTCGGCCTGGCCGCCGAGCATGCCCTCGGTGCCCACCTCGCGCGCTACCCGCGTCACCTGCTCGGCGAACGAGGACAGCTGATCGACCATCGTGTTGAGGGTGTTCTTCAGCTCCAGGATCTCGCCCCGGGCGTCCACATCGATCTTCTGCGACAGATCGCCGCGCGCGACCGCCGTGGCGACCTGCGCGATATTGCGGACCTGCGCGGTGAGGTTGCCGGCCATGCCGTTGACCGAGTCGGTGAGGTCGCGCCACACCCCGGCCACGCCCGGCACCTGCGCCTGGCCGCCCAGCCTGCCGTCCGTGCCCACCTCACGGGCCACCCTGGTGACCTGGTCGGCGAAGGCGGAGAGCTGGTCGACCATCGTGTTGATGGTGTTCTTCAGCTCCAGGATCTCGCCCCGGGCGTCCACATCGATCTTCTGCGACAGATCGCCGCGCGCGACCGCCGTGGTCACCTGCGCGATCTGCCGGACCTGAGAAGTCAGGTTGCCCGCCATGAAGTTGACGGAGTCGGTCAGTTCCTTCCAGGTGCCGCTGACGCCGTCGACCCGCGCCTGCCCGCCCAGCCGGCCTTCGGTACCCACGTCCCGCGCCATCCGGGTGACCTGGTCGGCGAAGGACGACAGCTGGTCGACCATCGTGTTGACGGTGTTCTTGAGCTGGAGCATTTCGCCGGAGACGTCCACGGTGACCTTCTGCGACAGATCGCCGTTGGCCACCGCCGTCGTCACCTGCGCGATGTTGCGCACCTGCCCCGTGAGGTTGCGGAAGGCCGTGTTCACCGAGTCGGTGAGGTCCTTCCAGGTCCCCGCCGCGCCCGGCACCTGCGCCTGGCCGCCGAGCTCGCCCTCGGTGCCGACCTCCCGTGCGACGCGCGTCACCTCGGCGCCGAACGACGACAGCTGGTCCACCATCGTGTTGACGGTGTTCTTCAGTTCGTGCATCTCGCCGGCCACATGAACCGTGACCTTCCGTGACAGATCGCCCTTCGCCACCGCCGTGGTGACGAGAGCAATGTCACGCACCTGCGCCGTCAGCCGGGACGCCATGGTGTTGACGGAATCCGTCAGATCCTTCCAGGAACCGGACATACCGCGCACCCGGGCCTGACCGCCGAGCTTGCCCTCGGTGCCCACTTCGCTGGCCACCCTGGTGACCTCGTCGGTGAACGCCGACAGTTGGTCGACCAGGCCGTTGACCGTACGGCCCACCTTGAGGAACTCGCCGCGCAGCGGGTGCGCCGCTCCGTCCGCGCCCCGCGAGCGCAGGTCCATCCGTTGCTCCAGGTCGCCCTCGGCAACCGCCGACAGCACCCGGCCCACTTCTGAGACCGGTCGCACGAGATCGTCGACCAGCGCGTTCGACGCGTCGATCGCCGCCGCCCAGGAGCCCTCGCACGGCCCGACTTCAAGCCGTTCGGTGAGTTTTCCCTCCCGGCCGACCACCCGGCGGACCCGCGCCAGCTCGCCGGTCAACTGAAGATTGCGATCGGCGACCTCATTGAAGACAGCGGAGATCTCGGACATCACCCCATCGCCCGACACCGTGAGCCGCTTGCGGAAATTACCGTCCCGCATGGAAGCCAAGGCCGACAGCAACCGGTTCAGGGCAGCTGTATCCACCTCGGTCGTCCCATTATTCCGGGATCGTCCGCTTTTCGCGCGCGTGCTTCCGCCCCGCGCCACTCCGCCAGACTCCACCGTGTCCCTCCCGCAGGGTCGACCGTCCTAGTCGGGCCATCTCTTCTAGCTTTCCCAGTGTTTCACCCTGGCCCAACCAGGCCATAACAGTTCGGCAGCATGGCACACAGCTGGTCACAAGATCAGGGCGCGTTCACACACGACCGGGAACCACGCGCACGCCGAAGGTAAGTAACCTGGCAACCGGCCGTCCAATCCACCCCGACCCATCGGGCAGGAGCGGGGGCGCGCGCAAGACGGGCATCGGAGGGGCAGCACGACATGGGGGAGCAGATCACCGAGACAGATATGAGGAGACCTGTGGCCACCGCGCGGGCTGCCGCCACCTTCGAGCCGGTCGGGCGCTCCGTCGCCACCGCTCGTGCGTTCGTCCGTGACACCCTCCAGGGCTGGGGCTTCGCCGACATCATCGACGACGCCGTCGTGCTCACCAGCGAACTCGTCACCAACGCCGTGGTGCACGCGGGCACCGCCGCCGACGTGCTGTGCCTGCGCGCGGACGACGGAGTTCGCGTCGAGGTCGCCGACCGCTACCCCGAACGCGACATCCCGGTGCAGAACGCCGGCCAGCAGTACGCCAACCCCGACCGCGAAGGCGGCCGGGGCCTGCTGCTGTGCTCCGCCCTCGCCTCCCGCTGGGGCGTCGAGTACTCCCCGGCCCGCAAGCAAGTCTGGTTCCAGCTCGACCTGCCCGAACGCCCCGCCGGCACCCGCTCCGCCGGCCCCGCCCTGCCCATCGACGCGCTCCCGGTGACCGACCCCCGGGTACGGGTCGCCGTCATCCAGATAGACCGCACCGGCGCGATCAGCCGTTGGAGCGACGACGCCGAGGAGCTCTTCGGCTACCCGTCCGAACAGGTCACCGGAAAGCCGCTCACCGACCTCGCGGCCTGGCCGCACACCCCCGGCACCAGCACCGGCATCGTCGAAGCGCTGCTGCTCTCCCGCTGGGAGGGCTCGTACGGCATCCGCGCCTCGGACGGCCGCGTCATCCCCGTCTACGCCTCCCACCTGCGCGTCCGCGACAGCGGCGGCGAGCCCTCCACGGTCTGCCTGCTCGTACGCGACCATGAGCGCGCCGTCCTGCAGAGCCCGCCGCGCGGCCCCTCGGCGGACAGCTCCGCCGCGCACGCCGACGGCCGCGGCCCCGCCGCCGACCCGTTCGAGGTCTTCATCGGCTCCCCCGCCCCCGACGACCTCGACGGCCTGCTGCAACGCACCGTCGAACGCGCCCGCGACATGCTCGACGGCGACGCGGCCTACCTGCTGCTCGCCACCGACGACGAAACGGAGCTGGAGGTACGCGCCTCCACCGGCCTGCCCTCCGCCCGCCAGCGCTTCGCCCGCGTCCCCGTCGAAGCCGGCACCGGCCGCTACGGCTCCGCCCGGATGCCGGCCGTCCACGAGGACCTCACCGCCGTCCCCGGCGCCGTACCGCTGCTGACCGGCACCGGAATGCGCTCGGTCGTCACCGTGCCGCTCAAGGTCGAAGGACGCCTCACCGGCTCACTGGGCGTCGCCGCCGAGGCCTCCGGCCGCTACAGCAACGAGGAGGCGCTGCGCCTCCAGTTCGCCGCCGACCGCATCGCGCTCGCCGTCGAACGCGCCCGGCTCACCGAGTTGGAGCGGCTGCGCCGCGGCTCGCTGTCCTTCCTCGTCGAAGCCTCCGACCTGCTCGCCGGCACCCTCGACCGGGACCAGACGCTGGCCCTGATGGCCCAGATGACCGTCCCCACCCTCGCCACCTGGTGCGCCGTCTACACCATCGCCGACCAGGCGTCCGAACCCGAGCTCTCCTACGTCCTGCACGAGGACGAGGACCGCATCGACGGCATCAAGGCACTGCTCGCCAAGGTCGACCCGCCCGAGCCCGTCCCCACCCCCGGCGCCCGCATCTGGACCGCCCCCAGCGACGCCGCCCACTCCGAGGCGCTCCGCTCCTCGCTGCGCAACCTCGGCCTCGGCGAGGCCGCCCGTCTCTCGGCCGGTCCCGGCACCAACCTCGCCACGGCCTCCGCGGTCGGCGGCGAGACGCTGGTGCTGCCTCTGGTGGCCCGCAACCGGGTCATCGGCATGCTCACCCTCGGCAAGCCCACCGACGAGCACTTCCGCCAGGAGATCCTGGAACTCGCCGAGGACCTCTCCCGACGGGCCGCCCTCGCCCTCGACAACGCCCGTCTCTACTCCGAACGCACCGCCATCAGCCAGTCCCTCCAGCGCAGCCTGCTCCCCCCTGAGCTGCCGATAGTGCCCGGCGTCGAGGTCGAGGTGATCTACCGCGCGGCCGGCGAGGGCAACGAGGTCGGCGGCGACTTCTACGACCTCTTCCCGATCCGCGACGGCGCCTACGGCTTCGCGATCGGCGACGTCTGCGGCACCGGCCCGGAAGCCGCCGCGGTCACCGGCCTCGCCCGGCACGCCCTGCGGCTGCTCGCCCGCGAGGGCTTCGGCGGCCCCGCCGTCCTGGAGCGCCTCAACGCGGCCATCCTCGACGAGGGCGCCCGCAGCCGCTTCCTGACCCTGCTCTACGGCGAGCTGTGGCCGCAGCCGGACGGCAGCGCCATACTCAAAGTCGTCTGCGCCGGCCACCCGCTGCCGCTGCGCCTGCGCCCCGACGGCAGCGTCGAGGCCGCCGCGGAGCCGCAGCCGCTGCTCGGCGTCATGGAGGACCTGGAGCTGTACGAGCAGACCGTCACGCTCGACCCGGGAGACGTCCTGCTGTGCGTCACCGACGGCGTCACGGAACGCCGCGAGGGCAGCAGGATGCTCGGCGACGACGGGCTCGCGGACGTCCTGACCACCTGTACGGGCCTGACGGCCGGCGCGGTGGCCGGGCGCATCATGCGAGCCGTCGAACGCTTCGCCGCTGACGCCCCGTCGGACGACATGGCGATCCTGGCGATGCGCGTACCCGGCAAGCAGGACGCCTAGCCCGGTATCCGGGAGGTCCCGAAAGCATGGAAGGCCCCCGCCAGTTGGCGGGGGCCTTCCACATATCCGGAGCCCCAATGCGGAATCGAACCGCAGACCTTCTCCTTACCATGGAGACGCTCTACCGACTGAGCTATTGGGGCGCAGCAACAAAATAAAGCATACCCGAACTCGCACGCGGTTCGAACCGCCCACCGCCGGCCCCCAAGACTGGACCCCAAGACGCCGGACTCACCGCCGAGTTCCCCGGCGCCCTCGCGACCGTCGCCCCGTTCAGCGGCGGTTGCGCCGGAGCCGCGCCTCCGGAATCCAGCCGGGCAGTCCGGGCGGCGGCGGAATGGCCCGGCCTTGCGAGCGCTGCTACGCGGCGGGCTGCAGCAGCCCGCCGAGCGCGTTGCACCCGGACACCACCCGCTGGAGCTCGCGCCGTGTCAGCGAGGCGTCCACCGGCAGCGCCAGCGTCTCGTCTGCGGCCCGCTCCGTCTCCGGCAGGAACACATCCCGCCGGAACCCCGGCATCCGGTGGACGGGCGTCTGCACGGGCGCCTGGCACCGCACACCGCGCGCCCGCAGCGCACGGGCGAACGCGTCCCGGTCCGGCCGCCCGTTGCCCGGCACCCGCACCACGTACTGCTGGTAGGTGTGGCCGGCGTCCGAGGAGGGCGTCATGACCCCGGTGAGCCGCGCGTTCAGATAGGCCGCGTGCGCCTGCCGCTGCGCGACCCCGTCGTACGACTCCGCCGGCTCCGGCTGCCCGATGACCAGGAGCCCGTGCCGCTCGCCCAGTACACGGATACGGCCGATGTCCGCCCGCCGCCCGAAGCGGTGCACGGCGACGACAGCGACCGTCCTGGACGTCACCGCCGCCGCGACGGCGGCCGGATCGAGGCAGAGACTGTCCGCGTCCACATCCGCGAAGACCGGCACGGCCCCCACGAGCAGCACGGCTTCGGCAACCTCGGCACTGCCGTACGCCGACACGACGACCTCGTCGCCGATGCGTACGCCTGCCGACTTCAGCGTTCCAACTGTCCCCATGACAGGGATGCTGACTCCGCAACGTGAACGCGAAGTGACAGCGCACGCTGGATCACAAAAACAGAAAAGCTCCGGTCCCTGAACCGAAGTTCAGGGACCGGAGCTTTTCTAAAGATTGTTCGGCGGCGTCCTACTCTCCCACAGGGTCCCCCCTGCAGTACCATCGGCGCGGAAAGGCTTAGCTACCG
>NZ_JAYMZR010000156.1:0-11040 GCF_035828615.1 Streptomyces sp. H27-D2
AGCCGCGCGCCACTCCCCTGGTCCACCGGCTGACCTACGGCCACCCCTGGAGCGTGCTCCAACTGCACACCGCCATCGGCAGTCTGCTGGAGCACGACCGGGATCTGACGAGCCTGCGCGGGCTGCTGGACACCCCCGTACCGGCTCCGGGCCCGCCGCCCGGCCCCGCCGCCGGGCCCGGCGCGCGACCGCGCCCGCGCCCGCGCCCCGAGCCGGCGCGCGAGCCCCGGCTCGCCTCGCGGGTGCTCGACTATCTGCTGGCCGGCCTCACCCGGGACCAGCGGGCGGCGGCGATGCGGATCGCGGCGGCCCGCACCCCCAAGGCGGGCATCAACTGCGGGCTGCTCAACGACCAGCCCGAGCACGCGCGCGACACCCTGATGCGCGAGCTGCGCGGCAGGCTGTGGCTGTCCGAGCCGATCCCGGAGGACGCCACCACCAGAGGCGGCACCGGCCCTTCCGGCTATCTGCTGCCGCCACAGGGCCGGCCGGGCGCGGAGCGGGCGGCGGCCGACAGCACCTACGACGGGCGCCCTGTGCTGCACCCCTGGCTGCGGCTGCTGCTGCTGGACTCCATGTCCGGGCCGCCGAGCGGATCGGAGGCCGTCTGGCAGCAGACGCACCGCACCCTGTGGGACTGGCACCACCGGCACGGCAAGCCGCTCGACGCCCTCTACCACCAGCTCGCGCTCAATGAACTGGACACCGTCACACGGCACTTCACCGACGGGGTCACCGGCGCCGATCTGCGCCCCTGGCTGCGGGAGCTGTACCACGTGAGCGCGGCGCCGATGTACCGCGCGCAGCTCTCGGACGCGCCCCCGCCGCGCGCCGCCGGCGAACTCGCCCGCGAACACGCCCCCCTCGCCTACGCGGACCGCACGACGGGCCGCCCGCTCGCCGAGCTGTGCGCCGCGCTGTGGCTCGCGGGCGATCCGCGCAACCGGCTGCCGCCCGGCAACCCGGAGTTGAACTACAAGATCGGCGCGATGTTCCGGCAGCTCGCCATGGTCGCGGACGCGGACGCGGACACTCTGCTGGACGAGGCCGCCCGCTACGCCGACTGACATCCAGCCCGACTGACATCCATAGGAGCATCCGATGAGGAGGGAGCCTTGATGTCCCCCGGCGACTGGGTGAGCAATCGACCGCTGTGGGCCCGCTGGCCGTGGAACGCGCTGCTGGGCCTGCTGGCCCTGGCGCTCGCGGCGGGCGGGACCGTATGGGCTCTGCAGCCCGAGGACACCTCCTGCGCCGAAGGCGTGCCGCGGGTCGGCGAGAAGCCGCAGTGCGTCGGCGTGACCGACGGCTCGCACTCCTTCAGCACGAACCTCGCGGCCGTCTCCGAGCTGATACGGGCGGAGAACGGCCGGGTGTCCAGGGCGAGCCGCAGGCCGAACGGCCCCTCGTACGTCAGCATCGTCTACCTGATGTCGCTGGCGCCCGGCCCCAAGGACTCCAACACCCCCGACTCGGTGCGCCACGAGGTGCAGGGCTCCTACACCGCCCAGTACGAGGCGAACCACACGCCCAAGTACGGCGACGCGCCCAAGGTCAGGCTGCTGCTCGCCAACACCGGCAGCACCGGGGAGCAGCGGAGCGCGGCCCTCCAGGAGATCCGCAAGCGCATCGACTCCGATCACATCGTCGCCGTCGCCGGGCTGGGCACCAGCACCGACGCGACCGAGAAGATGGTCCGCACGATCACGGCCGACCGGCAGGACGGCGGCCTCCAGCTCGCCGCCGTCGGCTCGGTGCTCACCGCCGACACGCTGAGCAAGGTCAAGGGCCTGGTACGGGCCGCGCCGACCAACGCGGACGAGGCGGCGGCCGCGGCGGCCTTCCTGAAGCGGAAGCCGTACGCGGGCAAGCGGGTGCTGGTGATACAGGACGCGCGGCCCGACGACCAGTACACCCGGACACTGGGCGAAGCGTTCCTGCGCGCCTTCCCGCGCGACCGGCCGGCCCCGAAGGTCGAGCAGTACGACTCCTCGCAGGAGGGCGTGGCGACCGCCTTCAAGACCCGGATGGCGAACCTGTGCGCCGCGAAGCCGGACGTCGTCTACTTCGCGGGCCGGGGTGTGGACCTGCCGCGCTTCCTCGCGCCGCTCAAGGACCGCCCGTGCACCGACCGCGAACTGGTCGTCTTCTCCGGCGACGACGTCTCGCAGTCCGCGCAGGCGCAGGGCTTCGACGAGATCAAGGAGACGCTGCGCAGCGGCAACGTACGGCTGCTCTATACCGGGCTCGCGCACCCCGGCGCCTGGCAGAAGGCGAAGGACGCCTACCCCGGCTGGGCCGTACAGTCGTTCGGGACGAAGGGCCGCTACCGTACGGCCTTCCCCGAGGAGACGCTGGACGACGGCCAGGCGATCATGGGCCATGACGCGGTCCTCACGGCGGTGTCCGGCATCCGGCTGGCGGCCCGCGCTTCCGATTCCAACGGCCGGGTAAGCGGTTCGCAGACGATCCAGATCTGGAAGTCGCTGCACGGCGTGGAGGCGGTGAAGGGCGCGAGCGGCCTGATCTCCTTGGGCAATGACGGCTCGCCCGAGGGAAAGGCCGTGCCCATCATCGAGATCAAGCCGGACGGCACGGTGCGCACGCTCGACGTCTCCGCTCGCTCCGGCCGTCCTCTGGTGGAACGGGATCTGAACTGATGCGATTCGAGGTGTGGGCGCCGGACGCCGGACAGGTCGACGCGGTGGTCGGCGACGTGACGTACCCGATGGAACGGGACGCCGGGCCAGGCCGCGACGGCTGGTGGCAGGCGGAGGCGGACGCGATGGACGGCACGCGTTACGGCTTCCGGCCGGCCGGGGCCGCCGAGCGGGCCGCTGCCCCGGTGCTGCCCGATCCGCGCTCGCGCCGCCAGCCGGAGGGGCCGGACGGCCGCAGCGCCGTCGTCGACCACTCCCGTTTCCTGTGGCGGCGGGAGTGGCACGGCAGGCCGCTGCCGGGCGCGGTGCTGTACGAGCTGCACATCGGCACCTTCACCCGCGCGGGCACCTTCGACGCGGCCCTCGAACGCCTGTCGCACCTCGCCGAGTTGGGGATCACCCATGTCGAGCTGATGCCGGTCTGCCCGTTCCCCGGCAGGCACGGCTGGGGCTACGAGGGCGTGTCGCTGTGGGCGGTCCACGAGCCGTACGGCGGCCCGGAGGGGCTCAAGCGGTTCGTGGACGCGGCGCATCTGCACGGCATCGGCGTCATCCTCGACGTGGTGCACAACCACCTCGGGCCGTCCGGCAACCACCTCCCCGCCTACGGCCCGTACTGCACCGACACCCATCACACCCCGTGGGGCTCGGCGGTCAACCTCGACGCCGCCGGCTCCGACGAGGTTCGCGCGTACCTCATCGGCAGCGCACTGGCCTGGCTGCGCGACTACCGGCTGGACGGGCTGCGGCTCGACGCCGTGCACGCGCTGGCCGACACCAGGGCGCGGCATTTCCTGGCCGAACTGTCCGCGGCCGTGGACGCGCTGGCCGCACAGCTCGGCCGGCCGCTGTCGCTGATCGCCGAGCCCCACAACCACCACCCGCCACCCACCGCCTCGCGCGAGGCGGGCGGCCACGGCCTCCAGGCACAGTGGAACGACGACTTCCACCACGCCCTGCACACTGCCCTGACCGGTGAGTCCCAGGGCTATTACGCCGACTTCGCACAGGCCCCGCTGGCCGCCCTCGGCAAGACGCTGACCGGCGTGTTCTTCCACGACGGCACGCACTCGGCCTTCCGGGGCCGGGCGCACGGCAGCCCCGTGGACCGTACGGCGACCCCGGCGCACCGCTTTCTCGGCTACGCCCAGACGCACGACCAGATCGGCAACCGGGCCCTCGGCGACCGGCTGTCCGGGGGCGTCGGGCTGTCCGGGGGCGACCGGCCGTCCGGCGGCGACGGGCCGTCCGGCGGCGACGGGCCGTCCGGCGGCGACGGGCCGTCCGGCGGCGACGGGCCGTCCGGCGGCGACGGGCCGTCCGGCGGCGACGGGCCGTCCGGCGGCGACGGGCACTCGCCCGATGGCGGGGCCTCCGGCGGCGGAACGGCCGGCGGGCCGGCGGCCGGGCTCTCCCCCGGCCTGCTGGCGTGCGGCGCGGCGCTGGTCCTGTGCTCCCCCTTCACCCCCATGCTCTTCATGGGCGAGGAGTGGGGCGCCAGGACCCCCTGGCAGTTCTTCACCGACCACCGGGACCCGGAGCTGGCCGCGGCCGTACGCGACGGCCGCCGCCGGGAGTTCGCCGCGCACGGCTGGGCCGCCGAGGACGTCCCCGACCCACAGGACCCGGCCACCCGGCTGCGGTCCTGCCTCGACTGGTCGGAGACCCGGCGCGCCCCGCACACCGAGCTGCTGGCCTGGTACCGGCGGCTGATCGCGCTGCGCCGCTCCGAACCCGCCCTGACCGACCCGGACTTGACGCACACCGAGGTGAGCTACGACGCCGGGGCCCGCTGGCTCACCCTCGCCCGGGGCCCGCTGACCGTCGCGGTCAATCTGGCCCCGGACCGTACGGCCGCGATCCCGCTGGACGCCCCCGCGAGCGGCCCGCCGAACGGCGCCGACGCACCGGCTCACGCCCGGCCCGACGCCCGCCCTCGCCCTCGCTCCCGCCTGCTCGCCGCCTGGCGGCCGACCGAACTGCCGGGCGCGGACGGCATCCTGCACCTCGCGCCGGAGTCCGCGGTCGTGCTGGGGTGACCGGCGCCCGCTCCCGGCGCGGATCAGGGAGTGAACACCCGGCACACGGTCTCGGCGAGCGCGCGCCGGCTACAGCTCGGACTCGCCCCGCGAGCCGACCATCGGCTCGTCACCGACGGACGGCTTCGCGGGCCTCGGCATGCGCTTCGTCCCAGCCGTCGGCCAACGGACGAAACGGGCCGGTGCCGCGCCCCGACCTCGCCGGAGACCAGCGTGGGTCATGCGCGCGGCGCCCGGTGCGTACGGCCGCCGTACGGCCCTCGCCGGGACCGGCCGCTCAGCCCTCGGCCGGCACCAGCCGCAGCGAGATGCTGTTGATGCAGTACCGCTGGTCCGTCGGGGTGGCGTAGCCCTCGCCCTCGAAGACGTGTCCGAGGTGGGAGCCGCACTTCGCGCAGCGGACCTCGATGCGGACCGCGCCGTGCGAGCGGTCCTCGACCAGTTCCACCGCGCTGGAGTCCGCCGGGTCGTAGAAGGAGGGCCAGCCGCAGTGGCTCTCGAACTTGGTGTCGGACCGGAAGAGCTCGGCCCCGCACGCCCGGCAGTCGTAGACGCCGGTGTCCTTGGTGTCGGTGTACTCGCCCACGAAAGCGGGCTCGGTGCCCGCCTTGCGGAGTACGGCGTACTCCGCGGGGTTCAGCTCCGCGCGCCACTGCTCGTCGGGCTTGTCGATCTCGTACGACATCTGCGTTCTCCTCAGCTCTCGGGGCGGGACAGGCTGATCCTCTCCAGGATGTGCGGACCGAGGTCCGTCACATCGCCCGCCCCCATGGTGAGAACGAGATCACCGGGCTTCGCCATTCCTGCGACGGCGTCCGGGATAGCGGCCTGGTCGTGCACGGCGGTCACATCCGCGGCCTTGGCGCGCGCCGCGTCGACGACCAGCGCGCTGGTGACGCCCTCGATCGGGTCCTCGCGGGCCGGGTAGACGTCGAGCACCAGGGACGCGTCGGCCAGCGCGAGCGCCTCGCCCATCTCGACGCCCAGCTCCTGGGTGCGGCTGAACAGGTGCGGCTGGAAGACGACCAGGATGCGGCCGTCGCCCGCGCCGCCGCGGATGGCTTCGAGGTCGGCGGCGATCTCGGTGGGGTGGTGCGCGTAGGAGTCGATGACCTGGACGCCGTGCGCCTCGCCCTTGAGCTGGAGGCGGCGCTTGACGCCGGTGTACTTGCCGAGGGCCGAGGCCAGGTTGTGCACCGGCAGGTCCAGCGCGACGCCCGCGGCGAGCGCGGCGACCGCGTTGTGCGCGTAGTGCCGGCCGGGCACCGCGACGGCGAAGGTGATGAACTTCCCGTCCATGACGACGGTGACCTCGCTGGTCAGGCCGCGCGGGTTGATCTTCGCGATCCGTACGTCGGCGTGCTCGGACTCGCCGACGGTGACGATGTTCAGCTCGCCCTGGTCGCGCACCCGGGCGGTCAGCTCGCGGGCGCCCGCCTGGTCGGCGGAGACGACGAGCGTGCCGCCCTTGCGGATGCGGCCGACGAAGGTCTCGAAGGACTCGTAGATCTCGTCCATCGACGCGTAGTTCGCGTGGTGGTCGAGCTCCACGTTGAGGATGATCGCGACCTCGGGCCGGTACTTGTGGAAGCTGCGGTCGCTCTCGTCCGCCTCCGCCACGAAGATCTCGCCGTCGCCGTTGCGCGCGTTGGACCCGGGTCCGTCCAGGTCGCCGCCGATCGCGTACGAGGGGTCGAGGTCCAGCGCGCCGAGCGCCACCGCGAGCATCGAGGTGGTGGTCGTCTTGCCGTGGGTGCCGGCCACCGCGAGCGAGCGCAGGCCGCCCATCAGCGCGGCGAGCGCGTCGGAACGGTGCACGAGCCGGATGCCGCGCTCGTTGGCCGCGACCAGTTCCGGGTTGTCCTCGCGGATCGCGCTGGAGACGATGACGCAGCTCGTGTCGGCCGCGATGTGCTCGGCGGCGTGCCCGATGTGCACGGTCACGCCGTCGGCGCGCAGCGCCTCGGCGGTGGCGGACTCGCGCGAGTCGCTGCCCGCGACCTGCGCGCCGCGCGCGGCGAGGATCTTGGCGATGCCCGACATGCCGGCGCCGCCGATGCCGATGAAGTGCGGTCGGTCCATGGCGGACGGGATGGCGGGTGCCATGTGCGGTGCTCCCTGGTCGTGGGTGACGGTGAGGGTGGGACGGTGAGGGTGGGGGTGAAGGTTGCTCTTGCTTCTTGCTCGGTGCTGCTCGTGCTGGTGGGTCGACGGTACGTGGTCCCCGGCCCAGAAGCTTAAGCGCTGGCGGCGGTCGCCCTGTCGCCACGGCTCGTCGCGGCCGGTCGCGACTGATCGCGGCCCGGCGGCCGCAATCGGGTGCACCCGGCGTGCGCGCGGCCGGCGGGCACACGTCGTTACGCGGACGCGGACCGGATGAGTCCGCCGGCGAGTCCGGCCGCGATGGCGCCCGTACGGCTGTCGACGCCGAGCTTGCCGTAGATGTGCACCAGGTGCGTCTTCACCGTCGCCTCGCTGATGAACAGCCTGCGGGAGATCTGCTTGTTCGCCAGCCCTTCCGCGAGCAGCCGCAGGATCTCGACCTCGCGCGGGGAGAGCGTCGGGCGGCCTGCCCGTACCCGTCCCAGCAGCCGGGCCGCTACGGGCGGGGCGAGGACCGTCTCGCCGCGCGCCGCGGCGCGGACCGCCGCGGCGACCTCCTCGGGCGGCGCGTCCTTGAGCAGATAGCCGGTGGCGCCGGCTTCGACGGCGGCGAGGATGTCGGCGTCGGTGTTGTACGTGGTGAGGATGAGGACGGCCGGCGGGTCGGGCAGCGCGGTGATCCGGCGGGTGGCCTCCACGCCGTGCATGCCCGCGCCCATCTGGAGGTCCATGAGGACCACGTCGGGGCGCGGCCCGTCGGCAGCGAGCAGCCGCAGCGCGGCGGCCCCGTCCGCCGCCTCGCCGACCGCCTCCAGCTCCGGCAGGTCATCCACCATGGCGCGCAGACCGCGCCGTACGACGGGGTGGTCGTCGACGAGCAGGACCCTGATGACGCCGCCGCCGCTCACTGCGGCTCCCCCGAGCAAGCGCCGGCAGCTGCGACTGCGGGGCGCCCGGCACGCTGCGGAGGACGTACGTCCGGCGCACTGACTGCGGGGCCGGTGGGATCGGTCGGGTCTGTAGGGTCGGTGAGGCTCGCTGGATCGCCTGAGCCCGTACCGGCACCCGGCCGCGCGGCCCGAGGCGCCCGCGCCGCCCGCACGGGCAGCACCGCCGCCACCGCCGTCCCCTCCCCCGGCGCGGATTCGACGGTCAGCGTGCCGCCGAGATCGGCGATCCGCTCGCGCATCCCGTGCAGCCCGAACGTCTGCCGGTCGCCGTCGGGCTCCGCGTCCGGCGCGAAGCCGACCCCGTCGTCGTAGACGTCGAGGGTCACCTGCCCGTCGAGGAAGCCGAGCGTCACGGCCGCCTGCCGGGCTCGCGCGTGCCGGGCCACATTCGCCAGGGCCTCCTGGGTGAGCCGGAGCAACGCGACTTCCGCCTCGACGGGCAGCCCGTACGGTTCGCCGTCCAGCCGGAAGCGGACCTCAGGGGAGGTCGCCGACGCGGGATAGCCCGCGGCGCCCCGGCGCAGCGCCTCGGGCAGGGGCGCGTCGCGCAGCGCGGGGGGCGTGAGGGCGTGTACGAAGCGCCGGGCCTCGGCGAGGTTCTCGGAGGCGGTCCGGCCGACTTCCCGCAGGTGAGCGCGGGCGGTCTGCTCGTCACCCGACTCCGCCGCGCGGGCGAGCAGCACGATGCTGGACAGGCCCTGGGCCAGCGTGTCGTGGATCTCCCGGGCGAGGCGCTGCCGCTCCGCGAGCCGTCCGGCCTCGCGCTGGGTGGCGGACAGCTCGTCGCGGGTGCGTACGAGATCGTCAATCAGGCGTTGACGTTCGCTGCCCTCCCGGTAGAGCGCGGCATAACCCCAGGCGGTGAGGACCGCGACGGCCGCTCCGGCGGTCGGGCCGATGGCCTTGGCCGCGGTGAAGCCGCCGGGCCCCTCGGACTGCACCATGACGACCGCGGCCGTGGCGGCCGCGACGGCGGGCAGCGCCCAGCGGGCCGGCAGTACGTGGAGGTAGAGGAAGAAGAGCGGGAAGGCCAGATAGCTGAAGTCCCGGTCGAGGATCAGCGCCGCGAGCCACAGTCCGCTGACGAGGACGAGCCACCCGCCGGTCCGGAGGCCGGTGACCGGCCGCCGGTGCTCCCACAGCGTCCCGGCGCCGTACACCGCGCCCAGCAGGACGCTCAGGGCGAGCACGGGGACGGGGTGAGGGGCGGTTTCGGGGGCTGTGCCGTTGGCGGCGGCGAGGACCGAGGGGCCCACGGCGATCGCCAGCAGCGCGTAGAAGACGCCGTGCAGCGCCCAGCGCAGCAGGCGCAGCGAGCGGGTGTCCTCGCGCGGCTCGCCGGGCTCGGTCACCGGGGGTGGATCGGGGTTGCTCACTCCATCGAGCGTACGGGCGGTCCGGCGGCGGTGGCCGCCACGGGCCATCAACCGTTCGATGTATTCCGGGGTGCACCGTTCGGACGGCCCGAAGACCACTCCTGTCCCCGATGGCAGCGGCGGCAGGGCCGGACAGGGTTGCTGGGGCCCGCTGAGAAGCGGGCCCCAGCGAGCCGCCGAACGGCCGTCGGGAAAGCCGCGCAGGTCGTGCGGAGCACGCAGGTCGTGCGGGTCTGCGGAGCGTGCGGGTCTGCGGAGCGTGCAGATCGCACCGGCCGCGCGGGTACAGCCCTGGAGGGTTCCGTTGTTCGTCGCATCCCGTGACATCCGCTTCGCCAAGGGGCGCTTCGCCCTGATGGGCGCGGTCGTCACGCTGATCACCACACTGGTCGTCTTCCTGAACGGCCTGACCGGCGGGCTGGCCCGCGCGGCCTCGTCCGCGATCGACGGGCTGCCGGTGGACGGCATCGTCTTCGGCGCCCCGGCCGGAGCCTCACCCGAGGTGTCGTTCAGCAACAGCACCATCGACGCCGCCCAGGCCGCCGCTTGGGCCAAGGCGCCGGGGGTCGCCTCGGCCGAGCCGCTCGGGGTCGCCATGACCCGGTTCACCGGCGACGGCGCGGCTGCCTCGGTGAGTCTGCTCGGCGCTTCGGCGGCCCTGCTGCCGCCGCTCGTCTCCGGGACCGCGCCGCGCGACGGCCAGGCGGTCGTGAGCGAGGAACTGGCCGAGGAGTACGGGCTCGCAGCGGGCGCGAAGGTGCGGCTCGGCACCCGGCGGATCACCGTCTCCGGCGTCGGCGAGGACCGCTCGTACGCGCACGCCCCCAGCGTGTGGACCGGCCTTCACACCTGGGAGCGGGTCACCGGCCAGGAGCAGCCCACGGCGCTCGCGCTCGACCGGGACGGGGAGGGGGGCGGGGACACGGGCGGCGGGCCCGGCGGGGACACCGCCCGGGACACCAGGGCCGTGCCGCTCGGCGACGCGCCGGCCGGGATCGACGGCTACTCCGCCGAACAGGGCAGTCTCCAGCTGATCCAGGTCTTCCTGTTCGCCGTGAGCGCACTGGTCACCGGCGCGTTCTTCACGGTGTGGACAGTGCAGCGCAAGCCCGACATCGCCGTGCTCAAGGCGATCGGCGCGAGCAGCGGCTATCTGGTGCGCGACGCGCTCGCGCAGGCGCTGGCCGTCCTGCTGTCCGGCGGGCTGCTGGGCGCGGCCCTCGGGGCTCTGGGCGGTGCGCTCGCCTCGGCGTCGGTGCCCTTCGCGCTGGGCGCGGCCAGCGTCGCCGCACCGGTCCTGGCGATGGTGCTGCTGGGCCTCGCCGGTTCCGCGCTCGCCGTGCGCCGCATCACCTCCGTCGACCCGCTGACCGCCCTGGGAGCCACCCGATGACTGTCCCGAGCAGCCCGACCGGCCCGCACACATCACCGGACGCCGTACGCCATCCCCACGCCACGCCCGCGCTCGCGCTGGACTCCGTACGGCTCACCTACCCGGACGGCGACCGCAGGCTCACCGCGCTGGACGAGGTGTCTCTGGAGATCGCCGCCGGGGAACTGGTCGCGGTGGCCGGGCCGTCGGGGTCCGGCAAGTCGAGCCTGCTCGCGGTGGCCGCGACGCTGCTGCGCCCGGACTCGGGGCGGGTGGTCATCGCGGGGCGGGACACCGGGGAGCTGCGGGCCAAGGACCGTACGGCGCTGCGCCGGGAGCGGATCGGCATCGTCTTCCAGCAGTCGAACCTGCTGGCCTCGCTGACCGCGGTGGAACAGCTGACGGTGGTGCACCGCCTGCGCGGCGAGCACGGCCGCGCGTCGCGGGAGCGGGCCGCGGATATGCTGGCCTCGGTCGGTCTGGACGAGGCGAAGCGGAACCGGCGTCCGCATCAGCTGTCCGGCGGCGAGCGGCAGCGGG